>ONGV01000228.1 GCA_900317445.1 uncultured Eubacteriales bacterium
GTTTCACTCATTAATAAACACCTCTTTCTAATTTTTTACCTTATTTTCTATTATAAAATTTACAAAATTAACTGTCAAATTTTAAATAAGATTTTTAAACATTAATGTTTATTAAGTATTAAGAACATTTATTTTAGTTTATTTTTTTATGTTGTTATTAAGATAGTAAAATATATAACAATATGATATTATTTAATAAGAAAAGGTTTAACTTATTCAGAGGTGTTTAGTATGTTTAGTTCTAATCAGATAAAGAGTTTCAATGATGTAGAAATGCTAATTTATAATTATATAATGCAAAATGCCAAGCAAATTCGTTACATGACTATTAGAGAATTAGCAGATGCTGTTCGAAAACAAAAGAAGAATATAATATAACCACTCAAATTCCTGTAATTTTCATTATGGAAGCAATAGCAAAAAGAATACTATGAAAAATATGATAAATATATAATATAAAAGCTATTTATGTTGAATTTTTGTACCGACCCTAAAAAGTTAGAACTAAAAATCTAACGATTGGAGGTCGGTATTTTTATTAAATAATAGTTACAAGCTGTTTCATTTTAGTAACAAATATCAAAAGATAGGTACATATTTCTATTGCCTTCGAAAACGATGACATTACTCAAAGTATTTATTAAAATATAGATACAGAAAAGAAAATAAAAAATATAAATTTGAGGGTTAAAAATATGGCTATTAATTATGGAAAAACAGCAAAAGAGTTAGTTAAAGAATTGGGTGAAAAAAATATAATTAATGTAACTCACTGTGCAACTAGATTGCGTTTTATATTATCCGATATAAAATCAGTTAATAAAGACAAGGTAAATAAAATACCAGGAGTTATAACAACTGTGGAAGCAGGAGGACAACTTCAAGTTGTTATAGGAAATCATGTAAAAGATGCATATGAAGAGGTATTAAAATTAGTTACTATTGATGAGGAAAAAGCAAATAGTGGAAAACCTAAAACAGGAATTGTTAGTGCTATTATTGATGTTATTTCAAGTATATTTGCTTCCAGCAGCTATAACAGGAATTTTTGGTATTACAGAACCAGCTATTTATGGTGTTAACTTAAGATTAAAGAGACCTATGATTTGTGGATGTATTGCTGGTGCAGTTGGTGGTGCTGTTGCAGGTGGATTTAATGCATTATCATGGAGCTACAATATGCCAGGAATAGCAACTATACCTGCATACTTTAAGTCTGGTCATATTACAGAATTTATTGGTTTCTTAATATCTATTGTAGTTTCATTTGTTCTTGGAATGGTTCTTACAATGATTGTTGGCTTTAAAGAAGAAACAGAAGAAAATAAAGTAGAAGAAGTTCAGAGTAACAATGTATCAAATAAAGAAATAAAAATAGGAACTCCAGCAAAGGGGCATGTTATTCCAGTTACAGAAGTTAATGATGCTGTATTTTCATCAGAAGCCATGGGAAAAGGTGTTGGAATAAAGTGTGATGATGGAATAGTTGTTGCACCTTGTGATTGTCAAGTGGTAACTGTTTTCCCAACAAAACATGCAATTGGATTACAAACAAAAGATGGAGTTGAATTATTAATTCATATAGGAATTGATACAGTTAATTTAGAAGGAAAAGGCTTTGTAGCAAAGGTATCTCAAGGACAACATGTAAAGTCAGGAGATGTTTTAGTTAAATTTGATAATAAAGTAATAAAAGATAATGGTTATGATGATACTATTATGTTTATTGTAACTAACTCAGACCAATATAAAGAAATTAATCTAAATGCAAATTGTCATTTAGAATTATGTGAAAATGTTATTGAAATAAAATAGGAGGTTGTTTATATGTTACCTAAGGATTTTCTTTGGGGTGGTGCTGTAGCAGCTCACCAAGTAGAAGGGGGATATAATAAGGGCGGAAAAGGAATAAGCATAGTAGATGTTCTTACTGGAGGCTCTCATGGAATTGATAGAGTAATTACAAAAACAATTGAAGAAGGTAGATACTATCCAAATCATGAGGCTGTAGATTTTTATGGACATTATAAAGAAGATGTAGCATTATTTGCTGAAATGGGATTTAAATGTTTTAGAACTTCTATTGCATGGACAAGAATTTTCCCTAAGGGAGATGAGCAAGAACCAAATGAAGAAGGTTTAAAATTTTATGATGATTTATTTGATGAATTATTAAAAATATCCTTATTCTTGTAAGCCAGAAGATATGATGTATTCAGTGGAAGCTATGCATGATAGATATTTATTTGGAGATGTTCATGTTAGAGGAGAATATCCTTCTTATGCAATAAAAGAATGGGAGAGAAAAGGCTTTAACATTCATATGGAACCAGAAGATAAGGAAATACTTAAAAATGGAACTGTAGATTATATAGGATTTAGTTATTATATGACTAATGCAGTTAAAGCAGATAATGTTGAAGAAGGAGATGGAGTGTCAGGATTTCCTGGAAGTGTTCCAAACCCTTATGTGAAAAGTTCTGATTGGGGTTGGCAAATAGATCCTATTGGATTAAGATATGCCTTAAATCTATTATATGAAAGATATCAAAAGCCATTATTTATAGTTGAAAATGGATTTGGTGCTATAGACAAAGTAGAAGTAGATGGAAGCATAAATGATGATTATCGTATAGATTATTTAAAGGCTCATATAGAAGAAATGAAGAAAGCAGTAGAAATAGATGGTGTTGATTTAATGGGATATACTCCATGGGGTTGCCTTGACTGTGTATCATTTACAACAGGAGAATATAAAAAGCGTTATGGATTTATTTATGTAGATAAACATGATGATGGAACTAGAACAATGAAACGTATGAAGAAGAAGAGTTTTAATTGGTATAAAAAAGTAATTGAATCTAATGGAGAAAATTTATAGATATATAAATAGGGTTGATACACAACTAATTAAAAATTAGTTGTGTATTGGCTCTATTTTTTTTTGTTGTTTTTTTGCTTTTCTGCAATCGGCACATCTAACAGGGTCATTAGTGAATCCTTTTTCTTTATAGAATTCTTGTTCACCAGTAGTAAAAACAAATTCTTTGCCACAATCTTTACAGATAATATTTTTATCTTCCATTAAAATTCTCCTTTCTTGATTTATTATTTTTAAATTTATATATTGTAAAGCCTAAAATTGGAGTAATTAGTAAGGTTAAGAACAAAGATAATTGTAGTATTTTAAGCCATTGGAAAAAGTGATATTGATTTTGGGTAATATACCAAGAAACAATAAAAACTATGAGGTTATATATTATTATGAAAATCTTCTCATTATTAATTATGTCCTTAAATAATAAAATTATACTATATGAAGCTAAAATATATTTAATAAACCACATACATACATTTTTAAATATATAAAATAATTCTCCAAATTCTAAGAAATCTGCTATTTGTACTCTTTGTGATTGAACAAATTCAGGGTAGAATATATTTCCAGCTCTTACAGGTCCAAAAAATGATATTGTGGAGATAAGAGATGAAACTATAATTGAAAAACAAATTATTAATGCTATGGTTGAATGTTTTATTAGTCCTTTTTTACTTGATAATAGCTTTAAATAAGGTAAAGATATACATATTGATGATAATGAGCCAAGCATAAGGATTATAGCAATAAGTTTATCATAGCTTATTCCATTACTCATTATTGGAAGGAGATAAGATAAATCTAAATACTTTCCAATTAATATAAATAGTATTATATCTCCAATAAGTGTTGAGAAAACTGTAATTAAAAC
>ONGV01000040.1 GCA_900317445.1 uncultured Eubacteriales bacterium
CTCTTCTTTTTCCTCTAAATTATTATACTTAGTTGCCCTTCTTAATTGAGCCTTAACATTAGCAATAAGCTCTAAAGGGCGAAAAGGCTTAGTTAAATAAGCATCTGCACCTATTGTAAGTCCAGTAACCTTATCAATTTCTTCTCCTTTTGCAGTAAGCATTATTATAGGATAATTATATTTTTCACGTATTTTTCTACAAATAGAAAATCCATCAATATCAGGAAGCATTACATCTAATATTGCAAGTTCTATTTTTTCTTTTTCTATACATTTAATAGCTTCATTCCCTGTATAACACTTAAAAACATTAAAATCTTCGTTTTTTAAATATAATTCAATTAAATCTGCTATTTCTTTTTCATCATCTACTACTAATATATTTTTTTTCATAATAAAAACTCCCATACTATAATCTATCTAAAGTAAATTATATCATGGGAGTAAATTTAAAATCTTTTCAAAATCTTAATTTTTTAATCTGCCTCTATTACTTATTTTTTATAAACAAATATACACTATTAACAAATCCTATTATTCCTGAGAAGAATAAAATTATAAGCCATTGTTTTAATTCTAATGATATTGTATGAAAAACGCCTTGAAAAAATGGTATATATATTACACTACATAACATTATTATTGATACAGTAACTGCTCCTACTAAATATATATTTGTAAATAGCTTTATTTGAAATATAGAATGTCTTTCAGACCTACATTCAAATACATGAATAAGTTGGGACATTACTAATGTTGATAAAGATATTGTTCTACAAGTTGCTAAATCCATCCCATATAATCTTGATATTATAAAAGATAAAAGGGTACATATCCCAATAAGACATCCTCTTACTACAATTTTTTCTGTTAATCCTCTTGCAAATATACTTTCTTTTTTATTTCTTGGTGTTTGCCTCATTATATCACTATCTGGAGGGTCTACTCCTAAGGCTATAGCTGGAAGGCCATCTGTAGCTAAATTTACAAATAATATTTGTATTGGAGTTAATGGTGTTGGAAGAGTAAATATTGATGCTAAAAACATTGTAAGAACCTCTCCTAAATTGCAAGATAAAAGATATCTTATAAATTTTCTTATATTATCATAAATAACTCTGCCCTCTTCTACAGCAGATACTATTGTAGCAAAGTTATCATCCATAAGTATCATTGAAGAGGCTTCTTTTGTAACATCTGTTCCTGTTAAACCCATAGAAATTCCTATATCTGCTTCCTTTATAGCTGGTGCATCATTTACTCCATCTCCTGTCATTGCAACAACATTATTTTTTCTTTTAAAGGCTTTTACTATTCTAAGCTTATGGTCTGGTGATACCCTTGCAAATACTCTAAGTTTTTCTATTTTTTTATCTAATTCATCATCACTTATTTTTTCAAGTTCTTCCCCAGTTAAAACCTGTTCTTTATTACTACATATACTTAAATCCTTTGCTATTGCAAGGGCTGTATTTTTATGGTCACCAGTTATCATAATAGGTCTTATTCCTGCTAATTTGCATTTTAAAACAGCATCTCTTGCTTCTTCCCTTGGAGGGTCTATACTTCCTACAACACCTATAAAAATAAGATTTTCTTCAATCTTATTACTTTTAGTTATTCCTTCAACTTTATAAGCTCCTGCAAGACACCTTAAAGCTCTTGAAGACATTGCCTCTATAAAATTTGCTACCTGTCTTTTTTTTTGAAAGGTAAAAGGCTTTACCTTATTATTTTCTAATATAAATGAACATCTTTCTATAACTCTTTCTGGAGCTCCTTTTATATAAGCTATTTCCTTTCCCTCTTCTTTCATTATTACAGACATCATTTTTCTATTAGAATCAAAGGGAATATCATAAACTCTTTCTGCTTTTTCTAAAAAATCTTGTAAAAACTTTGTATTATCAAAAAACAATTTTATTAAAGCTACTTCTGTTGGGTCTCCTGAAACACATTTATCAATTTTTGTTTTTTTAAAATCATAATTACAGTCATTACAATAAACTAAAGCTTTCATAAGTTTTGTGCTATCTGTTAATTTATCCTTTGGAACTTCAAATATCTTTCCATTAATATAAACTTCTTTTACTGTCATCTTATTTTGTGTTAAAGTTCCTGTTTTATCTGAACATATAACAGAAGTGCAGCCCAAAGTTTCTACTGCTGGAAGCTTTCTTATTAATGCATTTCTTTTTAACATTCTAGAAACTCCTAAAGCAAGAGCTACAGTAACTATAGCAGCTAACCCCTCTGGAATTGCAGCAACTGCAAGGCTTACTCCTAGTAAAAACATTTCTCCTATATCATTTCCTCTTATAATTCCAAGGACTGTTACTATTGCACATATTATAAGACATGCTATCACAAGTATCTTTCCAAGACCATCAAGTCTTTCTTTTAATGGAGATTTTTCTTCTTCAATATTATCAAGTAAGTTTGCAATTTTACCCATTTCTGTTTCCATTCCAATTCCAGTAACCTTAAATAATCCCTTTCCCTTTAATATTGTTGTCCCCATAAATCCTGAAAAATTTTTTTCATCTTTACTTACTCCAATAGATTCTCCTGTAAGAAGAGATTCATCTACCATAATTCCAGATAACTCAATAAACTCTCCATCTGCTGGTATTCTATCCCCTGCTTCTAAAATCACTACATCTCCTATAGTTAAGTAAGCAGAATTAATAACATTTAAACTACCATCTCTAAAAACCTTACAAGTTGGAGCTGCTAAACTTTTTAATGCTTCTAAAGATTTTTCTGTTCTAAATTCTTGAATAAATCCTAAAATAGCATTTACTATAACTATTATTACAATAGTTATAGCATCTGCTACATCTCCCATAAAAGCTGATATTAATGTTGCACCTAAAAGAACCCATACCATAAAATCATTAAATTGTAACAGAAAAGTTTTTATTGGTGATACTTTCTTTTTATGTTTTAATTCATTTAATCCATAGCTTTTAAGCCTTTTTTCAGCTTCTCTTTTTGTTAACCCTGGCATTATTGTTTTTTCCTGTAGCACGCCTTTTCCTCCTAAAAAAATTTCTATACTATATATATTGAAGATTTTTAAAATTAGAATTATGACAACTTTAAAGAGTAAATAATTTTGGAAAATCATATTATTGTTAACCATATTGTAGTGTGTAGGTTGACAATAAAAAATGTATATGATATATTACAGCATAGAGAAATTTAGGAGGAATTAGGATGAATAGTAAAATTAAACAAATGTCATATATATCCATATTCACAGCACTTATTGCAGTAGGCGCATTTATAAAAATACCAATTCCAGTATGCCCTTTTACACTTCAGTTTCTTTTTACAACATTAGCTGGAATAATATTAGGAGCTAAAAGAGGAGCAGTTAGTGTTTTGTGTTATATAATTATAGGACTTATTGGGATACCAGTTTTTTCATCTGGAGGAGGAATATTATATATATTTCAACCCACTTTTGGATATATTCTAGGATTTTTATTAGGGACTTTTGTAACAGGAAAAATATCTAATGTCTCTTCAACCCCATCTTTAAAAAGACTTATTGTAGCTAATTTTTGTGGACTAGCTATAGTATATTTATTTGGAATGATATACTATTGGATAATAATGACATTCTATATAGGTTCTGGAATAGGAATATGGCCATTATTTCTTTATTGTTTTATATTAGCTGTGCCAGGAGATATTATATTATGTATTTTAGCAGCAATATTAGGTAAGAGAATTGTACCTGCATTAAAAAAATGTGGGCTAATTGATAGTTTTTAGAATTGGAGTGGTTAAGAATGAGTAAAAATTTATTTATAACTGGAACAGGAACAGATATTGGGAAAACATATGTTACAGCTTTGATTTTAAAAAAACTCAAAGAGAATGGTAAAAGTGCTGCATATTTTAAGGCTGCTATGAGTGGTAATGATAAAGATAGTAATGGAGATTTAATTCCTGGAGATGCATTACATGTAAAAAATATATCAAAAATATCACAGGAAATAGAAGAAATGTGTCCATATATTTACGAAAATGCAGTATCACCTCATTTAGCATCAAGAGTTGAAGGGAACCCAGTAAAATTAAATGTAGTTAAAGAAAAGTTTTATGAGGTTTGTTCAAAATATGATTATGTAACAATGGAAGGAAGTGGTGGGATTATTTGTCCAATATCTTTTGATGAAGAAAAGATTCAACTTGAAGATATTATAAAAGAATTAGATTTGTCCTGTTTAATTATTGCAGATGCTGGGCTTGGAACAATTAATTATGTGGTATTAACAGCAGAATATATGAAAAATAAAGGCATACCAATAAAGGGAATAATATTTAATCATTATCATGAAGGTAATGTTATGGAAGAAGATAATATTCGTATGTGTGAATATTTAACTGGTTTGAAAGTATTAGCTTGTGTAAAAGATTCAGATACAGATATTAATATTGATATTAACATTCTTGAATCTTTATATGAATAAGGAGGAATAATTTTATTATGATATGGTATCCATATGAACAAATGAAAACTATGAAATCACCAATAAAAATTAAGGAAGCAAATGGAGTTTATTTATATACAGAAGATGGGAAAAAGTTAATTGATTCAGTTTCCTCTTGGTGGAGTGTTATACATGGCTATAATAATAAAGTTTTAAATAAAGCCATAACAGATCAATTAAAACATTTTTCTCATGTAATGTTAGGGGGATTAACTCATGATCCAGTAGAAAAGTTATCTAAAAAGTTAGAGGAATGGCTTCCAGGGGATTTAGATTATTGTTTTTTTTCAGATTCAGGAAGTGTAGCTGTAGAAGTAGCTTTAAAAATGGCCCTTCAATATAATACCAATAGAGGTAGTAGTAAAAACATTGTTTTAGCATTAGAACATGCTTATCATGGTGATACATTTAAGGCAATGGAAGTTGGAGATGATGAAGATTATCATTTTGCTTTTGGAAAGAAAAAAGGAGTAATACACATTCCAACAGAAATTAATGCTCTTGAAAAAACTTTTAAAGAATATGGAGATAAGATTTCATGTTTTATAGTTGAACCTTTATTACAAGGGGCAGGTGGAATGAGAATGTATGATATTTCTTTTTTAGAACGTGCAAGAGAACTATGTGATGAATATGATGTATTGCTAATTTTTGATGAAGTAGCAACAGGATTTGGAAGGACAGGAAATAGATTTGTAGCAGATCTTGTTCTTCCAGATATTCTTATATTAGGTAAAGCCTTAACAGGAGGTTATATTGGTCATGCTGTAACAGTAGCAAATCACAAAGTATTTAATGGATTTTATAGTGATAATCCAGCTGATGCTTTAATGCATGGACCAACATTTATGGGAAATGCTCTTGCTTGTAGTGTAGCTTTAAAATCCATAGAACTTTTTGAAAATGAAAATTACCTAGATAAAATAAAGAAGATTGAATATATTACTAAAAGAGAAATGGAAGGTTTTTCTGATTCTAGAATAAAGGAAATAAGAATTATGGGAGGCTGTGTCTGTATTGAAGTTTATGATAGAAAAACTTTAGAAGGTTTTAAAGAATTTGCATATAATAGAGGAGTATTTTCAAGACCATTTTTAAATTATATGTATGCTATGGTACCTTATATAATTGAAGAAGAGGAACTTGTTAAGGTTTTAGATACTATGAAAATTTGGTTTAAAAGATAGTTTTAGGATATTAATTTTAATCTTTAATGCTTGAATTATGGTAATAAACTTTACATTTTTCTGCATTAGTTTTAAAATATAAAATGTAAAATTTTATAACTAAGAGGAGGAAAACCTTTGAAAAACATAATATATGTTACTGGACACAGAAATCCAGATTCTGATTCTATAGGTGCTGCTTATGGATATGCAGAATTTAAAAATAAAACTGGGGACATCCCTGCAGTTCCTGTAAGACTTGGAAATATAAACAGAGAAACTCAATATATCTTAGACACTTTTAATGTAAAAGCTCCAGAATACTTAGAGACAGTAAAATTAAAGGTAGAAGACTTAGATATAGATGCAATTGAGCCAATTGCTCCTAAAACTTCTTTAAAAACTGCATGGAACATTATGAGAGAGAAGAAGGTAAAATCTATTCCTGTTGCAGATAACAACAAACAACTTGTTGGTATTTTATCTGTTTCAAATCTTACTTCTTCTTACATGGATAACTGGGATAGTACAATACTTGAAAAGAGTAATACTTCTATTGAAAACATAATTGATACTTTAGATGCTAAGGAAATTTATATAAATAAAGAAATAAAAAAATTCCCTGGTAAAATTAAAGTTGCTGCAATGCAACCTTATAACATGAGAAAAAGAATTGTTGAAGGTGATATTGCTATAGTTGGAGACAGACCTGATGTACAAGAAGCTTTAATTGATATAAATGTTTCTCTTATGATAATCACAGGTTCTAATGGATTATCAGATTATCTTCATGAAAAAGCTGTTAAAGCAGGAATTACTGTTATAAGCACTCCTCATGATTCATTTGAAACTTCAAGATTAATTGTACAAAGTATTCCTGTTGATTACCTTATGGCAAAGGAAAACCTTGTATCTTTCTCAACAGATGAATTAGTTGAAGATGTTAAAAAGGTTATGACTGAAACTAGATATGGAAGCTATCCTGTTATAAATGAAGAAGGAAAAGTTATAGGAACTATTTCTAGATTCCATCTTATTTCTAACTTTAAGAAAAAGGTTATTCAAGTTGACCATAATGAAAGAGCTCAATCTGTTGATGGTTTAGATGAAGCAGAAATTCTAGAAATTATAGACCACCATAGAGTTGCAGATATTCAAACAAATAATCCAATATTCTTTAGAAATGAACCTTTAGGAAGCTCTTCAACAATAGTTGCTAAGTGTTTCTTTGAAAGAGGATTAGAACCTTCTAGAGAAGCTGCTGGACTTTTATGTGGAGCAATTATTTCTGATACATTATTATTCAGAAGTCCAACTTGCACACCTTACGATATAGAAATTTGCAAAAAGCTTGCTAAAATAGCTGGAATTGAA
>ONGV01000230.1 GCA_900317445.1 uncultured Eubacteriales bacterium
ATATAGTTATGGCAAATATCTTAAATGAAAAAGAATATGTTATTTCATATGCTATATATGATAAAGAGGAACTTAAAGATACAAAAACAAAGATAATTAATTTAGAAAATAATATTTTAGATATTGATTTAAGTATGGACGAAGTACAAGTAATGTGTAAATTATCTTTTTTATCAAATAACAGTTTATTATATATGTCTTATACAGGTGATGTAATTAATTTTGATATTGAAAGTGGGAAAAGAAATTATAACTATAAAATAGATACAAAAGAAATTATATCAGTATGTGTTGTTGGAGATTATTTAATAACAAATACAGATGAATATATAAAACAGTATGATTTAAAAACTGGAAAAGAAATTGAAAAAATAAATAATTTAGATAAGTATAAAGGATATACTACAAAATTATTTGCAAGTAGTAGTAAAGACGAATTTTATTTAGTAAATAATGAAGGTGTATTTAGCTATAATATTCAAGAAAAAAAATTAAAAGAAGAAATATCAGGAAATAATTATTCGTTTTTGAATACTTCAACAGAAGCAGTATCTCTTCAAAAAAATAGTAATAATGAATTTATAATTTTATATAGTAATATTAATGGTGAATATTCTTTAAGTGAGTATTATATTAATAAAGATAATAAGGAAATAAATGATGATGGTCTTACAGTATATACTTTACATGAAGATGGATATGTAAAGGAATGGATTTTACTTTATAACAAGAAAAACCCTGAAGCAAATATAAAATATGAGTATGGAATATCAAATGATTTAGAAATTACAGAAACAGATGCAATAAAGGTGCTTAATACAAAAATTATGTCTGGAAAAGGTCCTGATGTAATGTTTCTTGATAAGTTGCCAATAGATTCTTTTATAGAAAAAGGTGTGTTGGCTGATATTTCAGATATATTTAGTGATGAAAAAACAAAGGAAAATTTATTTTATAATCTTATAGAAGCCTGTGCAATAGATGGAAAAGTTTATTATGCACCCTTAAAATTTGGAATACCAACTATTGTTGGAAAAAATGAATATATACAAGAGATAACAGATGCTAAATCATTAGCAAATACAATTTCTAAAAATGGCAAAGGAAAGTATTTAACTGCCTATAATGCAGTAGATGTAATCAATGAATTATATTATACAAGTAATTGGATTAATGAAGATAAAAGCATAAATAAAGAAAAACTTATAGAGTTTTTAAATAACTCAAAAGCAATTTATGAAGCTATAAAAGATGGTCATACAGATGAGGAAGTTGAAGTTATGTCAAAAGCTTTTAATAATGAATCTACTGGAGTGAATAAATATAGTTATTCTTCAAAAATGTTTAGGATAGGAAGTATTGATTCTTCTCAATTACTTAATGCATTTTATGGAGAAAAAACAAATTTATATATTGGAGAGCTTAGTTCACTTACAGATGTATCAATTTTAAATTCAATGTTGAAAGATAAACAAGAGCTATCATATAAAAACTTTTATAACAATGAAAATAATGCATTTATATCAAATTGTTTTATTGGAGTAAATTCAAAAAGCAATAAGATAGATTTAGCAAAAAAATTTGTAAAAGAATTATTTAGCAAAGAGTATCAGTTGTCTATAGCATACAATTCTCCATCATCAATGCAAGGATTTTTAGTTAATAAAGAAGCTTTTTATGAAGAAGCAAATTCTCGTGAGTTAGGTAGTGGAGATGGTTCAGTAAGTATGGAAGGTGGACTTATCAAAGGAACTGCTGAAATAAAAATTAAATGGATAGATAATGGTGGACTAGATAATCTTGTGAAAAACATAGAATCTTTAAATACTCCAGTGATAGTAGATTATTTTATTTTAGATAAAGTAATATTAGATATAGAAAGTTATGTTATAGGAAAAAGTTCTTTAGATGAAACAATCAATAAAATAAAAAGTAATTTAGAAATTTATTTATCAGAATAATGTTATAAAAATTTACTTATTGAGCTGAGGTGATAAAATGAAAAATAATAAAATAGGATTAGCTTTTATATTACCAAGTTTCATAGGTTTATTGATATTTCTCTTGATTCCTTTTATAGATGTTATAATAAGGTCTTTTCAAAGTGTTGTAACAAGGGAATTTGTAGGTCTTGCAAATTATAAGGAGATTTTTTCAAATGGAGCTTTTAAATTGGCAAGTAAAAATACTTGTAGATTTGTGTTTGTTTGTATTCCTTTGTTACTTTTATTGTCTTTATCTATTGCTGTATTAATTCAGAGGTTTGTAAGTAATTCAAAATTAATAAGAACAGCATTTTTATTACCAATGGCAATACCAGTATCTTCAGTAGTTCTTATATGGAAAATATTCTTTTATAAAAATGGGGTTTTAAGTGGATTTTTAGTCCACTTAGAATCTAAAGGAATAGATTGGATGAATACAAAGTATGCTTTCTGGATTTTAGTAGGAAGCTACATATGGAAAAATCTTGGATATAATATTATTTTATGGCTTGCAGGATTGAGTTGTATAAACAAGGAAATTTATGAGGCAGCAAGAGTAGATGGAGCAGGAGAATGGAAGTGTTTTACAAGAATAACGCTTCCTAATATAAAACCTACATTATATACAGTATCTGTTCTTTCATTATTAAATTCTTTTAAAGTATTTAGGGAAGCATATCTTATTGGAGGAGATTATCCTAATAAAAGTATGTACTTATTACAACATACCTTTAACAATTGGTTTAGGGAGCTTTCTTTTGAAAAAATGTCATCAGCTTCAGTAATTATGGCTATAGCTATATTTATTTTAATAATACTTTTGCAAAAAGCATGGGAGCAGAAGGAATAGGAGGTTTTATGAAAAAAAAGATTATAAATTTTAGTTTAATAATATTAAGTTTATTAATATGTTTTCCTATTATTCTGCTTTTAGTAAATTCATTTATGGGAAAGGGAGAGTTAAAGGAATTTCTTGTTCCTATACTTTCAGGAGGAGAGGAGTATATTTCATTAAAGCTATTTCCAAAGTTCCCTACTTTTAAAAATTATGTAAAGCTTTTATTAGATACGCCAGAGTTTTTTGTAATGTATTGGAATTCTGTGAAAATAGTTTTATTTGTTTTATTAGGACAGCTTTTAGTTGGAGTACCAGCAGCGTGGGGTTTTGCACAATATAATTTTCCATTTAAGAAGTTGTTATTTACTATATACATAGTTGTAATGTTAATGCCCTTTCAAGTTACAATGTTATCTAATTATTTAGTTTTAGATAAATTAAATCTTATAGATACCCATCTAAGTATTATAATTCCTGGTATGTTTTCAACCTTTCCTGTATTTATAATGTATAGATTTTTTTCTGAAATACCAAAGGAGATAGTAGAATCTGCTAGAGTAGATGGGGCAAATGAATTTCAAATTTTTATTAAAATTGCTATACCTTTAGGAAGACCTGGAATAATATCTGCAATGATTTTAGGATTTTTTGAATATTGGAATATTATAGAACAACCAATGACTTTTTTAAAGGATAAAACACTATGGCCATTGTCACTATATTTACCTAACATAAGCCTTGAAAATGCAGATATAGCTTTTGCAGCCTCTTCAATAACATTAATAACAGCTATTATTATATTTTTTGCAGGACAAAAATATTTAGAGCAAGGAATACTAGCTTCAGCAGTGAAGGGATGATGATAAGATGAAGATAAAAGAAATAATTAATTATGAATGGAATAAAAAAAGTGAAGATAAATTTCAAGAAAGAATTATAAAAATATTAGTTTATTTTATAATTTTTATGATAATATGCACAATAATTTCTCGTTTTGCTGATTCCTTGACAGTTCCTATTGTTGAAACAGAAAAGGTAACTTCTGCAAGCATTAGTCATAATATTACTGCTTCAGGAATAATTAGTGCAAATAATCAAGAAAGCATATTTTCTATAGAAGGAATAACTATTACATCTATTAATGTTCAGAAAGGAAAAAATGTGAAGGTTGGAGATGTATTATTTACATTAAATAAGGAAGAAATAGAAGAAAAAATATCAAGTTTAGAGAATGAACTTTCAAATAAAGAAAAAACATTATCAAGAGCAGTTGAGGATTATAATATAGCTTTAAAGAAGGAGGATAAAAACATACAAAAAGCCTTAGAAGCAATGGAGGATTCTAAAAAAGAATTAGATGAATTTAATGAGAATTCTTTATTAAGCAAGGAAGAGCTTATTAATGCGTATGAAGAAAATAAAAAAGCTTATGAAGAGACTGTAAACAATAAAGATAGTAACCTAATATCATATAAACGTGCAGTTGAGGATGCTAATTATGATAAAGAAAAGGAAAAATTAATTGAAAATATTAATGATTTAAAAGGAATTTTAAATAATGATGGAAATGTAATATCTAATAGTGAAGGAATTGTTACTAATATTCTTTTAACAGAAGGGCAACAAACTACAAAGGAGCCAGTATTATTATTAGCAGATAAGAAAAGTGGATATAAGGTAGTAGCTCAAATATCAAGTGATTATGAAAAGAAAATTTCATTAGAACAAAAAGTTACTTTAAATATTTCAGATGATAATCAACAAGTTGAAGAAGCTGTAATTAATGCTATATCAAGAAATGAGGAAAATGAGGACATGCTTGATATTATAGTAATGTTACCAGATGGAGTAGGAGAAATAGGCAAGTCTGCAACTTTAGAAATTTCAAATGATACTGAAAGATATTCATCTTGTGTGCCTTTATCAGCTCTTCATAGTGATGGTGATAAATATTATGTGTTGATGTTTGAAGAAAAAGAAACTGTTTTAGGAACTGAAAATGTAGCTAAAAGAGCTGATATAACAATAAAGGATAAAGATGGAACATATGCAGCTTTAGATGAAAATATAATACTAACTTCAGATGAAGTAATAATATCAAGTAATAAAAACATAAATGATGGTGACAGAGTGCGAAAGGAGGAGGAATGAAATCCCTAATAAAGCACATAGTTATGTTAAGTTTGTCAATTATTACAATTATGTGCTTTATATTATCTATAAATTATACTTTTAATTTAAAGAAAGAAAAGCATACAATTAATATTTATTTTGATGATGAGAATATGTCTTTAAGCAATATTAAATCTATAAGAGAGGAAGAAGAGAAAAAGGAAAATCCAGTAATATTTACAGCATGGAAACAAGAGAGCAAGCAAAGTATAGAAAATGAAGAGTTTAACAGAAGGATTGAAGTTACATCCATTTTAGTAAATGGAGATTCATCATTAATTGCAAATGGAACTATATTATTTGAAGATGATAAAGAAGGGTGCCTTATAGATGAGGATATAGCTTATAAACTTTTTGGAGATACAAATATAATTGGAAAAAAAATAAAATATGAAGATAGAGAATTAATAGTAAGAGGAATTCATAAAGGAACTAGCTCTACAATATTTATGCAGACATTAGATAACTATGAAGGAAATATAAATGGAATTACATTATATAAAGGAAAAGATACTAATATAAAAAGTTTTATGACTAGTTATGGACTTTTTGATAATACTGTTGATAACAAAATTTATTATAATTTTTCTAAGTTTTGTGTTTTAGTTCTTCCTGCAATAATTTTAGTTTTTATAGAATTTAAGCTTTTTAAAAAAGCACTTCAAGCTAAAAATAAATATATATTGAAGAGTTTATATATCATTTTAATATTAATATTGTTAATTGTATTTATTAAAGCTATAAATATAAAAATTCCTTTAGAAATGCTTCCTAATGAATGGTCGGATTTTAAGTTTTGGGGAGAATTATATAAAACTTATGTTAAAAAAATTAAATACTTTTTATATATGAAGAAATATAATATTGATATTTTTATGATTGAATACACAGGAAAGGTTATGTTTTTTAGCCTTATTTCTTTAATATCTTTCTTAATAAATAAATCACTATTTAAGGTTTATATTACAAAAAAGAAATAGTTTTATAAACAAAAATAGGTTGTTGAATAACTAATTTTTACAAATAATTATACAAGAAAATATTCTTTCTTAAAAATTATATATTCCAAGGATATTTTCTACTTTTTATTCCTTGCTGTTTTTTATTAAATTTATCTATCAAGTATGCCATTAAAACTCATTTTATATGACGTTCATATCGAGCTTGCCCATATAATATTTAATGGTATAATCATATTCAAGTAATTCCTTTTGTGATTTGTTTTTTTTAGCGAAATCATTATACCACAAAAGAATGGCTTTTTTATTTTTTACAATTTTTGTTTATTCAACAACCTAAGGTATCTTTATAAATTTAAAAAATTGAATTATAAACATATTGAAATTAATTTAGGGGTTGTTACAACTCTGTTTAACTTCCAAATAGTATTTATAATTTCTAATTCCTAATTCTGCTTCAGATAATTCTTGAAATTTATTCATAAATAACCTCTATACACTACTTAAAGTAGTTTCTATAAGGTAATAGTAAAATAAACTAATACTGGTCAATAAACTTTAAATTCTTTCTTAATTCTTTCTTAATTCTTTCTTAAAACTATAAAAAGTAGTTGAAGCGAAAAACAAAAAATTTTATCATAAACATACAACTATTCAATTAAAAGTTAAATTTCAAAAAATTATAATAAAAAACTAGAGGTGAAATATGTATAGGCAAATTAAGATGGAATTAAAAAATTGTATTAATCAAATGGAATTCAAGTTTATATTTTCAATTCTG
>ONGV01000079.1 GCA_900317445.1 uncultured Eubacteriales bacterium
ATGGTAGGAAATGAATATGAGGTATTTGAAATATTAGAAAGGCCTTATGTAATGGTAGGAACTGATGCAGGAACCTATTATGATAATGGATTGCCTGGTCATCCTCAAGATACTGGAACATTTCCTAAGTTTTTTAGAACAATGGTAAGAGAACAAAAAAGAATCACATTAATGGATGCAATAAAAAGGTGTACTATAATTCCGGCTAAGAGATTAAATTTAGAGAATAAAGGCACAATAGGCATTGGAAAAGATGCAGACATTGTAGTGTTTGATAAGGATATTATAGAAGATAAATCAGATTATCCCTGTTTTGGAGATACTCAAACAAGACCTGAAGGAATAGAGTATGTAATTGTTAATGGTGAAATAGTAGTAAAAGGCAAAGAAGTATTAGATAAAAAACCAGGTAAGATAATAAGAGATACATTAAAAAAATGGACTTGGGAAAAATAAATAGAAAGAAGGTATTAATATGGAAATTAAAAAAATGTATATCAATGGTGAATGGGTAGAAGCAAAATCAAAAAAGACAAGAAAAGTAATTAATCCTGCAAATGGAGAAGTTATTGCATTAACCACTGAAGGTGATAAAGAAGATGTAGATATTGCAATTAGTGCAGCTAAAACTTCTTTTTATGAAACAGGGGATTGGAGAAGAATGAATGCTCAAGAAAGAGCTGATATTTTATTAAAAATAGCAGATAAAATAGATGAATATAGAGATGAATTTGCAAGACTTGACTCTATTGATAATGGAAAACCATTAAGAGAGGCAGAAGGAGATATAGATGATGGTATTCACTGTTTTAAATATTATGCTGGATTAATAAAAGCACCATATGGTGGAGTTTATGATGTTAATGACGGATTTGGAACAATGCACTCTTATACAGTACATGAACCAGTAGGAGTAGTAGCACAAATAACTCCTTGGAACTATCCTTTCTTAATGGCAGTATGGAAGTTAGCACCAGCTTTAGCAGCAGGTAATAGTGTAGTATTTAAGCCAAGTTCAAATACACCATTATCTTCTATAAAATTATTTGAAGTATTTGATGAAGTTGGTATGCCAAAGGGTTCTTGTAATTTAGTTTTAGGTTCTGGTGGTACTGTAGGTGAAGAATTATCAGAAAGTAAAGATGTTGATATGATTACATTTACAGGAAGCACAGAAGTAGGACAAAGTATAGCTAAGGCATCAGTAGGCAATTTAAAGAAGATAGGATTAGAATTAGGTGGTAAGTCACCAAATGTTATTTTTGCAGATGCCGACTTTGAAGGAGCAGTTGAATGGGCCATGATAGGAATCTTTTTTAACCAAGGTGAAGTATGTTCTGCAGGTTCAAGAATAATAATTGAAGAATCTATAAAAGATAAATTTGTAAAGAGATTAAAAGAAAGAGCAGAAGCAATAACAATAGGAAATCCATTAGATAATCCAGATATGGGGCCATTAGTATCTAAAGACCATATGAATAAAGTGTTAAATTACATTGAAATAGGAAAGAAAGAAGGAGCTACTTTAGTTTGTGGTGGTTATAGATATACAGAAGGAGAATGTGCAAAGGGTTATTATGTAAAACCTACTATATTTGATAATTGTACTAGCGATATGACTATAGTAAAAGAAGAGATATTTGGACCAGTAGTTACTATTCAAACATTTAAGACAGAAGAAGAAGCAATAAGACTTGCAAATGATACTATTTATGGATTAGCAGGTGCAGTATTTACTTCAGATGTTTCTAGAGCTTTAAGAGTAATAAAAGAAATAAGAGCAGGTATCACATGGATTAACTGTTATAATCCAACATTTAATGAAGCACCATGGGGTGGTTATAAGATGAGTGGTATAGGAAGAGAACTAGGCGTTCATGGCTTAGAAGAATATCAAGAAGTTAAGCAAATAAATATTAACTTAACTCCAGGAACAGTAGGTTGGTATGAACATTAATCCTCTTAAGTGCCCAGAAAAATATAAGTAGTAAGCAAAAAGCTATATTCGAAAGAATATGGCTTTTTTTATAGTGCTAATTATTTTTAGAGCATTTTTGTATTAATGTCCATCTTGAGTTTACATCAAATTTTCTATATATATTTTGTAGATGTTTTTTTAGTGTAAAATTACTAATACATAATTTATTAGCTATGGTTTCATTATCTTCATTTTCTAATATTAGTTTAAGGACTTCAGTTTCTCTTATAGTAAGATTGTATTTTGATGCTAATTTTGTATAAGAAAAATCATTGAAATTTTGTGTATTTTGAGAGTTAGTTGTTGACGAATTTTTAGACAAGTAGTTTTGGTAAAATCTAAAGGTTAGATGATTGACAAAAGCTTTCATTATAAACATTTCATCATCATTAAAGTTACCTTCTTCTTTAGAGCGATATAAACAGACTACTCCAAGAAAGATATTATTATAGCTTAAGTGAAGTTGCATAGAGTAATATATGTTATTAGGTTTGTAACATTTATTATATATGTTACTTTTTAAGAAATCTTCTTCAGATAATAAGTCACTTTCTCTAATTAATGCCGATTGATTACATAGTTCTAACCATCTTGTGGTGTCTTCATTTTCTAAAGATAAATACATATTTTCCATTTTAACATATTTTTCAGGATAACATATAGGATTGCACAAAAGTGATTCAGAACCAGAAGAATTAGCCATTAATATGCTAGAGAAGGTATTTGGAATAAGCATTTGTATTATCTGCAGAAAAGTTCTTTTCATTTTATCAAAATCTTCAATTGTGTAAATTTGATAAATTAAGTTATTCATAATAAGAAAAGTATTAGTTTGCAAAGTATCTCACCTCTTTTGTGTATTAATATTTCATCATTAGCATAATTTTAACATAAAAATATTGAAAAGTATACCATATGTACTCCTAAAGTAGTATATGTACTCTTAAAATAACAAAATAACTACATCTTTGAGTAATTGTTAAGTTTTAAAATGTTATATATAATTAAAGCATAGAAAAACTTATAATAAATTTAAATACAAAGACGTATTTTCTTGAAAGAGAAAATACGTCTTTTTTTTAATTAATAAAAAGGAAGGGTGAGTTTTATGTCAAACAAAGAACAAACTGTAAAAGAACTAGAGGAAGTTATAAATTTTATAAAGAGTGATGATTTAAATGATTCTCAAAAAGAAAAAATAACTAAAGATACAGTTAATTATTTTGATAATTATGTAAGCCCAGGATGGTTAAAGTATAGAAAGTCAGTATCTACTAATGCAGCAGTTGTTGAATGGAAAGATAAAGACGCAACCTGTGAAGGGCTATATGGAGAAAAATTTATTGATTGTTTAGGTGGATTTGGTATATATACTTGTGGTCATAGAAATGATGAAATATTAGATACTGTAAAAGCTCAATTAGACCACCAAGCATTACATTCACAAGAATTGTTAGACCCACTAAGAGGATATTTAGCAAAGGCTGTAGCTGATATTACTCCAGGAGATTTGCAATATTGTTTCTTTACTAATGGTGGAGCAGAAGCTGTAGAAATGGCATTAAAGCTTGCAAGAATAGCAACAGGTGGAAGATGGTACATATCAACGGTTGGAGCTTTCCATGGTAAGTCAATGGGAGCTATATCAATGGGAGGAAAAGATACTTATCGTGTACCATATACACCTATGGTACAACAAGTTCAACACGTTGAATATGGAGTAGCTGAAGATATGAGAAAAGCTATTAAAAATTTACAAGCTGTAGGTGAAAAGGTAGCAGCAGTTATAATTGAACCAATTCAAGGTGAAGGAGGAGTTATAGTTCCACCAGATGGATATCTAACAGAGGTTAGAAAAATATGTGATGAATATGAAGTAGCATTAATATTTGATGAAATTCAAACAGGTATGGGAAGAACGGGAACTATGTGGAGATGTGAAGCAGAAGGAGTTACTCCAGATATTATGACTTTTGGTAAAGCATTTGGTGGTGGTATAATGCCAATAACAGGTATTATTTGTAAGCCTAAGATGTGGACACAACAATTAATAGATAATCCATGGTTATTAGGTTCTCCAACATTTGGTGGTAACCCAGTTTGTTGTTCAGCAGCTATTGCAACTATTAAATATATGCTTGAAAATGATATTCCAGGTATGTGTAAGGAAAAAGGAAAATTCTTAAAATCAAGATTAGTTGCATTAAAGGAAAAATATCCAACTGTTATAGATGATGTAAGAGGAGAAGGTTTAATGCTTGCAGTAGAATTCTGTAAATCAGATGTAGGATATTCAGTAGCAAAAGGAATGTTTAAAAGAGGAGTAATGACTGCAGGAACACTTGTTAATGCTAAGTGTATTAGATTTGAACCACCAGCAGTTATTACAGAAGAAGAAATGACTCAAGTAATAGAAAGATTAGATTCAGCACTTGCTGATACTAAGAAAGAATTTTCATTATAATTTATAAAAAATTAGAATTGATAACTAAAACTATAAATAAAAATCATTGAAAGTTTATTATAACAAGTATATAATTTAATAAAATGAATATATTTGCTAGGGGTGCCATATGGCTGAGAGGGATAAATTTTCCTAACTCTTAAACCTGATTTGGATAATTCCAACGTAGGGAAGCATATTTTTATTAGATTATTATAAATCCTAGCAAAATTTTTTGCTAGGATTTTATTTTTAGGAGGAAAAAAATGAATTATACTACTCAAATGGATGCTGCAAAAAAAGGCATAATAACTAAGGAAATGGAAACTGTTGCAAAAAAAGAAAATAGAACTCCAGAATACATAAGAGATTTATTAGCACAAGGAAAAATTGTTATACCAGCTAACAAAAATCATAAATCTTTAAGTGCTGAAGGTGTTGGAGAAGGTTTAAAAACAAAAATAAATGTTAATTTAGGAATATCAAAGGATTGTCCAGAATGCGAAAGTGAATTAGAAAAAGTTAGAGTAGCTTTAGAAATGAAAGCTGAGGCAATAATGGATTTATCTAACTATGGAAAAACTGAAGGAATGAGAAAAAAGATAGTTGATATGTCAACAGCTATGCTTGGAACAGTTCCAATGTATGATGCAGTAGGATTTTATGATAAAGAATTAAAAGACATTACAGCTAAAGAATTTTTAGATGTAGTTGAAAAACATGGACAAGATGGTGTAGACTTTGTAACAATACATGCTGGACTAAACAGAGAAACTGTAGAAACAGTAAAGAGAAATAGAAGATTAACTCACATAGTTTCAAGAGGTGGTTCTTTATTATTTGCATGGATGGAATTAAATAATGCTGAAAATCCATTCTTTGAGTATTATGATGATTTATTAGATATTTGTGCAAAGTATGATATTACATTATCACTTGGAGATGCTTGTAGACCAGGTTCAGTCCATGATGCTACTGACCCAAGTCAAATAAAAGAACTTATAACATTGGGAGAATTAACTAAGAGAGCTTGGGAAAAGAATGTACAAGTTATGATAGAAGGACCAGGACATATGCCATTAAATGAAATAAAGGCAAATATGTTAATAGAAAAGAAACTTTGTCATGGAGCACCTTTCTATGTTCTTGGGCCTTTAGTTACTGATGTTGCACCAGGATATGACCATATTACTTCAGCAATAGGTGGTGCAATTGCAGCTACTTATGGAGCAGATTTCTTATGTTATGTTACTCCAGCTGAACATTTAAGATTACCAAATCTTGATGACATGAAAGAAGGTATAATAGCATCTAAAATAGCAGCTCATGCAGCAGATATAGCAAAGGGAGTACCAGGTGCTATTGAATGGGATAATAAAATGAGTAAGGCTAGAGCAGATATTGATTGGGATACAATGTTTGATTTAGCATTAGAACCAGAAAAGGCTAAGAGATATAGAGCAGAATCAAAACCACATGATGAAGAAAGTTGTACTATGTGTGGAAAAATGTGTTCAATGAGAACAATGAAAAAGATACTTAATGGAGAAGATTTAAATATATTAAGAGACTAGTACAAAAATTATTTGTATCCATAAATTTTATTTGTTATACTATTTATATATAAAAATAGAAAGCAAGGTGGATTTATGGCTTCAAAGTATAAAGAAATATCAGAAAAGATAGAAGAAGAAATAAAAAGCGGAAAATATGATGAGACTAAAAAGCTTCCTACAGAAGAAGAACTTATGAAAAAGTATGCTGTAAGCAGAACAACAATAAGAAAGTCAATAGCTATATTGGTAACTAAGGGATATATATATCAAGTGCAAGGAAGTGGAATATTTATTAGAGAAGCAGCTTTAAAGGACTATTTAAGTCTAGAAAATTTGAAAGGGCTTACAAGAGATTTTCCAAATAAAAAAATTAAAAGCAAATTAGTTAAGTTAGATATAGTAAAAGCAGATAAAGAATTATCAGAAAAAATGAAGTGCACTATAGGTACAGATTTATATTTTGTAATTAGAATTAGAAACGTAGACAATAAACCTTTTGCCATTGAGTATACATATTTCAATAAAGATATAATACCTTATCTTAATAAGGATATAGCAGATAAATCTATATACAGTTATATTTTAAATGACTTAAAGCTTAATATAGGATTTGCAGATAAAATAATTTATGCAGATAAATTAAATTTAGAAGATGCAGAA
>ONGV01000045.1 GCA_900317445.1 uncultured Eubacteriales bacterium
GGAGGCTGTCAACAATTTTCTAAATTATAAAAGTCAACACCAACTTATAACTTTTTATAATTTATTTGTAACTGTTAGTTACCTCCACTAACTTCTTTATTTTCTTCAATTACTTCTCTTATTAAATCAATTTTTTCAACAGAATTTTCAAAATTACATATAAACATATTTGCTAAATGGGTATACCCTTCAAAAAATCCATATCCATTCATATTAAAATATTTAGGTACATATATAGTATTATCTCTATATAAAAGCTTATTTTTGCATCTAACTTCTATATATGACTTATATAAATTAAACTGAAATTTTTCTCCTGAAGTCGCTCTTCCACAGGATATTATATCTGTAAAAATAAGTTTTGATGTATTATCCTCTAAATCTATTACAATATCATTTTCAAAGCTAGACTTAGCAAATGGAATTGTTGGCTGAGGATTGTATTTTAAAAGAGCATTTTTTTCTACTTTTATTTTGCATTTTCTAATAGCTTTACCATCTTCCATTTTATGAATTTTTTCATATGCCTGAGAGGTTAATTCAAGCTTTGTATTTTCTCCTACATTTATATTGTATTCTTGTCTATCTCCAGCCATAATTCCTGCAGACGAACTCATTATAACAACTTTTATATAGTCATCCCCCCTATAAAAAGGTGTCATTATTTTAAAAGGTGCTGTAAAATATACATCATCTAATATTGTTTTTCTGTTTTTAAAAGAAGTAGTCAAATTTATTTTTGATATTTTTGAAAAAACATTCTCCATACTATTTTAATCCTTCAAGAAGTACATCATTTTTTATCCAATTAACTATTTTATCTACACCTTCTACAGCTCTTATATTTGTAAATACAAATGGTCTTTCCCCTCTCATCTTTTTAGAGTCTCTTTCCATTACTTCAAGACTTGCTCCAACATATGGTGCTAAATCTATTTTATTTATAACTAATAAATCTGAACGTGTTATTCCAGGACCACCTTTTCTTGGTATTTTATCTCCTTCTGCAACATCAATTACAAATATTGTTGCATCAGATAATTCTGGGCTAAAGGTTGCAGATAAATTATCTCCACCACTTTCTATAAAAATAATATCTAAGTCTGGAAATTTTTCTACCATTTCATCTACTGCTTCTAAATTCATTGAAGCATCTTCTCTTATGGCAGTATGTGGACATCCTCCTGTTTCTACTCCCATTATTCTTTCTAAAGGAAGTACACTATTTTTTGCTAAAAATTCTGCATCTTCCTTTGTGTATATATCATTTGTAATTACAGCTATACTGTAATCTTTTGATAATAATCTTGTTAAACATTCTATAAGAGCAGTTTTTCCTGAACCAACAGGTCCTGCTACTCCTATTTTTACATATGACATTTTATTTTCTCCTCCAAAAATTATGACATGTATAATCTTGAATATAAAGCTTCATGTTGCATACACCTAATATCAAAGCCTGGTGTAGATAAACATAAGTCCTTTATATCAAAATTAGGAAGCATATCAATTATTTCATCAAAAAATTTATAACAATTATAAAGTATTTTTTGCCCTTCATTTTGACTTAATGGTATAAGCTTTACTGCATTTATAATACTTGCAGATACATAAGCATATAAATATCCTTCCATAGCTTTTACCTTATCAATTCCTGCTGAAAAGCAAAATACTCCATAAGCTGAGGAATGAATTCTTATACCCTCATTTTCTTTTTTTATATATTCATTAAAAATATTACTTTCATATTTAACATCTAATGAACTTACAGTTTTAATAAATCTTGACCCAAGCTTTTCACTTGCTGTTCTTATTTCTTTTGGTATTTTGCTAGCATCTATTATTTCTTCTAGTTCTAATATTTTTGATAGATTATTTTCCTCTGCAAATTCATAAGCTTTATATGCTGCTAAAAGCTCTGTATATAAAAAATTTGTTTTTGCATTAGCTTTTATATATTCATAAACATCATTAGAATTTTTAACTAAGTTCTTTTGAATATATGTTTCTAAACCATAGGAATGAGTATATGAACCAATAGGAAAAGCTGCATCATTTATTTGTAAAAGTAAATATCTCTTATCCATTTTAGTGATGATGATTATTTATAGAAGCTGATATTCTTTTATCAAAATCAAATTTTACTTTTTTAGCTTCTACTTTTACTCCTATTTTTTCTAACATTTCTTGCATAGGCTTATCATATATTGTTATAAACTGATTATGGTTTTCTCCTAAAAATAAAGTTGCATGTCTATTCCCAATTTCATAACAAACTTTAGGAATTAAGTGATTATCTTCTACATCAACAACTAAAGCCATTGTTTCTGGTATGTTAACAACTATTATGCTATCTCCATTTATAGCTAAAACATCTCCATCATTAAGACCTCTTGTTAAAATATAATCACCTAATTTTATTCCTATTTCAATTCCTGAATGAGTTTTCTTTTTATGAATTTTTTTAAAGGCTTCATGCCACTCTATATCTACATAATCTATATTAAAGCCTTTAAACTTTTCATCATTTACTTTTCCTAATATACTTTCTGCTAACATTAATTACACCTCATTAAAATAAATTATACAATTGTGCTAAAGGCAATACCTTTGCTGGTTCACATTTTAAAGTTTCTCCATCTGCTTTAACTTCATAAGTTTCTGGGTCTACTGTTATCTTTGGCATAGCATTATTTAATACCATATCCTTCTTTCCTATGTTTCTGCAATTTCTTACTGGGAGAATATTTTTCTTTAAATCTAGTTTTTCCTTTATTCCATTTTCCACTGCTGCCTTTGAAACAAATGTTATAGATGTATCATATTTTGCAGCTCCATCTGCTCCAAACATATGTCTATAGAAAACTGGCTCTGGTGTTGGAATTGAAGCATTAGGGTCCCCCATTTTAGATGCTATAATCATTCCACCTTTAATTATCATTTCTGGTTTAACTCCAAAAAATGCTGGATTCCACAAAACTAAATCTGCAAATTTTCCTTTTTCTACTGAACCAACATAATCTGAAATACCTTGAGCTATAGCAGGATTTATAGTATATTTTGAAATATATCTTCTTGCTCTAAAATTATCATTTCCTTCAACATCTTCCTTAAGTTTTCCTCTTTGCTCTTTCATTTTATGAGCTGTTTGCCAAGTTCTTGTTATAACTTCTCCAACTCTTCCCATAGCTTGAGAGTCTGAACTCATTATGCTAAATACACCTAAGTCTTGTAAAATATCCTCTGCTGCTATTGTTTCAGGACGAATTCTTGAATCTGCAAAAGCAATATCCTCTTCAATATTTTTATCTAAATGATGACATACCATAAGCATATCTAAATGTTCATCTAATGTATTTACTGTAAAAGGCATTGTTGGATTTGTTGAAGCTGGTAAAACATTTGGATAAGCTGCCACTTTAATAATATCTGGTGCATGTCCACCACCTGCTCCCTCTGTATGGAAAGTGTGAATTGTTCTTCCTGCAATAGCATTTATAGTATCTTCAACACAACCTGCTTCATTTAATGTATCTGTATGTATAGCAACTTGAACATCATACTTATCTGCAACATTTAAACTACAATTAATAACTGATGGAGTTGCTCCCCAGTCTTCATGGATTTTTAATCCTAAAGCTCCTGCTTTAATTTGTTCTATTAAAGGAGCTTCACTTCCACAATTTCCCTTTCCAAAAAAACCTAAGTTCATTGGATATTCTTCTGCTGCCTTTATCATTTTTTCTAAATTCCAAGGACCAGGAGTACAAGTTGTTGCATTAGTCCCATCAGCAGGACCTGTTCCTCCACCAATCATTGTAGTAATTCCACTATAAAGAGCTGTATCAATTTGTTGAGGAGAAATAAAATGAATATGAGTATCTATTCCACCAGCTGTTACTATAAGACCTTCAGCAGAAATTGCTTCAGTTGATGCTCCTACTGTCATACCTTTAGTTACTCCATCTAAAACATCTGGATTTCCTGCCTTTCCTATTCCAACTATATACCCATCTTTAATTCCTATATCAGCTTTATAAACTCCTGTATAATCTAAAATTAAGGCATTAGTTATTACTAA
>ONGV01000021.1 GCA_900317445.1 uncultured Eubacteriales bacterium
AATATTAGTAAGATTATATAAATACTTTTTTATTTCATCTATTTTATCTTTATTATAATTCATAATAACAGAATTAGCTTGTACATATACTCCTTCTTTTCTGAGCTTTTTAACATTAGATATTGTTAAATCAAAACTTCCTTTGCAGCCTGTTATTTTATCATGAATTTCTTTGTTATTAGAATATATTGAAGTTACTACCTTTATATTATTTTTTATAATTGCATTTATAAGCCTCTCATTTAAAAGAGTAAGGTTTGAATAAATTATTATATCTGCTTTAGGAATATTATTTTTTATATATTCTATAAGAGTTATAATATCTTTAAAAAGTAATGGCTCTCCCCCTATTAATGTTATTCTTTTAGGAGAGTATTTACTAAGTTCATTTATTATATTTTTCCATTCTTCTAAAGGTAACAAGTTTAAATATTTATCCCTATCAAAGCTACAATCCATATAACAATGACAACATTTTAAATTGCAAGCTTTTCTAAGCTCAAGCCATATAGTATCTATTTTCTTTTCTATATAATCTTCTTTTTTAGGTTTTCCTGAAATTTCTTTATCATTGATAAATTTTCCTAAATTATTATCTTCTAAAGCTTTTAAATAAAGTAAAAATTCTTCTATATCTTCTTTAGAAACAACAGATTCTATGCTTTTTCCATTTGTTATTTCTTTTAAATATAACTTACTTTCTTCATCTATTGAAAAAATTTTTCCATTATTTAAATTATGTATTAATCCTTTTTTATAACCACAGGTTAGTATTATATTATTGTTTAATTTAAAATATTTTTTCATTTTACTTCCTTAAAACATTTTTTCGCATATTAATTATATTTTATTTTTTCTTAATCTTATCTAAAATAAGTCCTGCTACAACTCCAAGTAAAAGTCCTAAGGATACACCTAAACCTAAAGACTCTGTAATAAAGTTTCCAATCAAAACTCCTAGTAAAGTCCCTATGACTATAGTAATACTTAAATATGAAAATTCTTCTTTATTCTTGCTCATAAAATCCCTCCTAAATTTATATTTTCTATTGTTTTTTTAATATCTAAATGATATCATGTTCTAATAAGATTTTGCACTTATTTTTTCTTAATTAAAAATATAAAAGAAAGGAGAGTCGTTATGGAAAATACACATGATAATTTAATTCAAAAATTTGAAGTTGGTTTTAAGAAATTTGAATTTGTTGAATTTCTTTTTGTAGCAGGAAGAGTAATGGGCATTGCAACACTTCTCTTTTTTATGCTTTTTCAAGGTGTAAATAGCATAAAAATTAATCTTGCACTTCTTTTAATATGTAATGTTGTAAGTTTTGTTGGACTAATATTTTATCGTAATGAAAAAGAGAATGGATTATTAATTTATTATATAGGCGTAGCCCTTCAAGGTTTATTTTTTATAATAACATCATTAATAAATAAGCATTTTCAAATTACAGTATTAATCTTTTTTATACTTCCACTACTTATGGGAATATGTCTATTAGCAAAAAACTATTACCAAAAAAAAGCCTAGCTTAACTAAAAAAAACTATATATCTTATAAGATTTTTCTTAAAAGATATATAGTTTAATATTTTAAAAATTATTTAGATAATTCTTCAATTACTTCTTTAATTATTTCAAATGCCTTATCACAATGTTCTTCTGTTAATATTAAAGGTGGAACCATTCTTATTACACTTGAACCAATAGCAGTTATTAAAAGTTTCTTATCAAAGCATCCATGTTTAACATCTACTGCTTTTATAGTTTCATCAAATTCAACACCAACTAACAATCCTTTTCCTCTTACATCTACTACATGAGGTAAAGTTCTTAATTTAGCTTTAAAGTATTCTCCCATTTCTTCTGCATTTTTTGCTAAATCTCTATCTAAAAGTTCTTTTATTTCAGCATATGAAGCTGCACAGCATAAAGGATTTCCACCAAATGTAGTTCCATGAGAACCTGGAGTAAATGCTTGTGCTACTTCTTTTTTTGCACAAATTGCACCTATTGGAACTCCACCACCCATAGCCTTTGCCATAGAAACTATATCTGGTTTTATTCCATAAGTCATATAACACATTGGTTTTCCTGTTCTACACCATCCTGTTTGAACTTCGTCTATTAATAGTAATAGTCCTTTTTCATCACAGAATTCTCTTAATCCTTGTATAAATTCTGGAGTTGCAGGGTGTACTCCACCTTCACCTTGTACTGGTTCTATCATTATTGCTATTGTATTTTCAGTTACTGCATCTTTAAATGCTTGAAGATTATTATATTCTGCATAAGTAAATCCTGGAACCATTGGCTTAAATCCTATTTGACAACCGTTATCTGGTTGACCTGTTGCTGACATAGCACCATAAGTTCTTCCATGGAAACCATCCTTTGCAGTTACTATGTTATATTTTTGTGGACCATACTTTTCTACCCCATATTTTCTAGCCATCTTTATCATAGCTTCATTTGCTTCTGTACCTGAGTTTTGATAGAAAATTTTATCCATTCCTATAGTTTCACATATAAGCTTTGCAAGAAGTACTTGTGGAATTGTGTATGGATAGTTAAATGTGTGCATTATATCATCAACTTGCTCTTTTATAGCAGCTACTACTTTTGGGTTACAGTTTCCTGCACTATTTACTGCAATTCCTCCATAGAAGTCTAAATATGCATTGCCTTCTTCATCATATAAATACATTCCTTCTGCTCTTTCTGCAATAAAGTCAAATCTTTCATAAGTATCTATCATATACTTATCTACAAGTCCTTTTAATTCTTCCTTTGTTAATCCTGTGTCCTTTAATTTCATTTTTATTTCCCCCTTAGATTTAAATATGTCTTAAATTTATAATTTACTTTTTTAAAGTGCTTTTCTATATATTTCTTTAATTTCTTCTAAGCTAAATTCTACTGGATGCATTTTCATACTTACAGCTGAAACCTTTAAGCAATTTTCTGCCATCCAATCTATGTCTTCTTCTTTTATACCTTGCTCTGAAAGGTTTGTTGTTAAATCAATATCACTTAATAATTTCTTTATTGTATCTACACAATCATTTTCATCTTTTCCACCTAAAAGCTTAGAAATTTTTGAGAACTTTTCTGGTGCTTCACTTATTGAAGCTTCATAAATTACTGGAGTTAGAGCTGCTAAGCCTCTTCCATGAACTATATCTTTAAGTCCACTTGCTGGATGTTCCATACCATGAGGTGCTGTAACTCCTGCAGTATTTATAACCATACCACCTAATGTACTTGCTAATGTAATAGCTTCCCAGCCTTTCATATCAGTAGGATCTTTATATACATTAACTAAATTTTTACCTATAAGTTCAATTGCATATAATGCTTTCATTGTAGTTAAAGGTTGAGCAGATTTTGAAAGATAAGCTTCCATACTATGACATAAAGCATCAAATCCAACTGAAGCTAATATATGTTTTGGCATTGTTGTCATAAGATTTGGATCTATTATTGAAGCTTTAGCAACTATTGCATTACATCTTAAAGATTTTTTATCATTATTTTCTGGATTAGTTAAAACTGCAAATCCATTTCCTTCACTTCCAGTACCACAGGTTGTTGGAACTAATATTATTGGAAGTGCTTTTTCACTTTTCTTTAATCCAAATATGTAATCTGAAATATCTCCTTCATTTAATGCTATAAAAGCTATTGCCTTTGCAGCATCCATGATACTTCCTCCACCTAGTCCTACTACAACATCACAGCCTTCTTTCTTAGCTAAATCAGCTCCTTCATAAGCTGTTGTAGTTAAAGGATTTTGTGAAACTTTATCAAAAATCACACTTTCCACATTAGCTTCTTTTAATAAATTTACTGCCTTGTCTAAAAGTCCTGATTTTTTTGTACTGCTTCTTCCTGTTACTATTAAAGCTTTTTTACCATACTTTGATGTTTCCTTTCCAAGCTCTTCTATCTTTCCTATTCCAAAAATTAAATTTACAGGTAGATTATAATTAAATTCCATAATATATCTCCTTTCTTTTATCTATTGTAACTATCTGTTTATTTGCTAATATTTTTAATAAAAATTAATACTAAATTTTTTATTAATTAAAACCTCCTTGTTTTAATTAAATTATTATTTTTATGCAAAAAAGCGCTCTAGATATTTAAAATCTAGAACGCCTTTGTTCAAACATTTCTTTAAAATTTATTTATCAATTTCTATGTTTTTAATATATCACTTGTGCGTTATATTGTCAATAAACTTTTTAAAAAAATATATATTTTTTAATTCCAGTTAAAGACTACATTTATAATAAGCTTTTCTTTTCCTTTGTTTTTATAAACATGGTCCTTATCAGTATTTATTCTTATTGCATCTCCTTTTCTTACTTCATAAATTTCTTCATTAACCTCTAATGTTAAAACTCCTTCATAAACATTTATATACTCTATTGTTTTTTCCCCATGAGAACCTGATTCATAAGAGCCACCTGGCTTAATTTCAATAGTATATATTTCAAAATCTCTGTCTTGTTCATAAGGAAATACAGTGTACACTAAGTACTGTTCAGTTGACTCTTTTGAAGGCTCTAGCCCCTCTTTTCTCACTAAATAGACCTCTTCATTTGGAACAGATACTAAGTCATTAAAAGATACCCTTAAACCACTTACTATCTTTCCTAGTATTCCTATGGTAGGATTTGATTCTCCCCTTTCAATTTGCCCAAGCATACTTTTACTTACTCCTGTCTGCTCTGCTACAACATCAAGGCTCATTTTTTTTGCTTTACGTATTCTTTTTAAATTAATAGATACATTTTTATTTATATAATCCATGCTCTCACCTCGTATGTTATAATGCACTTATATCAATGTTTAATTTTTGTGCAGTATATTGTATTTTTTAATTATAGCATATTATTTTATATTTTTTAAGTAAATTATATAATTTACTAATCTACTCTATAAAATCCTTGAGTTTAAAATCTCCAAGTGTAAAAAGTACTAAAGACATTAAAAGTATTATTAAAGTTCCTTTAAATATCATTCCATTACTTATTATCTCATTTACCCAATAAATAGGTGAGATAACCTGAAAGGTTAAAAATATATTTGGAAATGTTATATAAGTTTTTCCTACAAGTGCAGTAATACCTAAGGCTAGAGATACTAATGATACCATAAGTGTTATAACATTTCCAACACCACAATTATTTACCCATCTTGAGACAGCCATAGATAATGCTATTGCAAAAATTCCCATTAAAATTGCTGATAATATTGCTTTTCCCATAAAAATATTGGGTATTTTAAATACTACTTTTCCTATAATTAATGAAAATATAATTGAAGTAACATTTAAAATAAATGAGGAAAATAATATAGAGCCTATTATTTCCTTATCACTATTTATTGTAGATACACTTCTTTTCATAACTTTTGATGTTTTCATTTCTATCATATCTTTTGTTATAAATGAGGACATAATAAGAAGCATGTAACATAAAAGTATTACTAAAATTTTTCCACTATCATCTTCTGTTTTTTCTATAATTGTCTTTATTTTTATATTTTTTGTTTCTCCTTTTATAAATGTTTTTATTATCTCCTCTAATGTTAAAACTCCTTTTGCATCTTTTGATTTATATTCTTTTATTATAGGAGTCTTTCCATTTTTAATTTTTTCTTCAAATCCTCTATCTATAACAATTAAAGCTCCAAGCTCATTTTTCTTAATATAAGAAATATTATTTTCTAAATCTTTAGTATATATCTTAGTATCATATACATTATTAATCTTTTCTATAAGAAGCTTTGAGGAGAGGGATTCATCCTTATCTACTATTCCAACAGAATATATTGTATTTTCATTTCCCATTTTTATTGGAATTATCATAAGAATAGGAGTTAAAAAAGTTACAATAATATGTATAGGATTTCTAAAATATCTCTTTATATTTATAAAAGTTAAATATATAAAATTCACCTTAATTTTTCCTCCTTTCTAAAAACTTTTACAATATAAGTAATAATAAATAATACTATGCTTATTATAAAAATAATTAATAATTCCTTTAAGCTTTTTTGAATATATCCATATAAGCTATACTCCTTAAATACTTCTATTAAATAGTGAGTAGGATTATATTTTAAAATTCTTATATCAATACCTTCAAAAATCTCCATCATTAAAGAAATAAGAAATAATCCTCCTAAAACCTTTGCTAACTTTTCATTAAATAGTCCCATAATAAAATTTGAAATTGATGCCATAAAAAAAGCTGTTATAAACATAAGCATTATTAAGATTAATAAGTTTCCATTAAACCCCATATTAAAAATTCTTATAATTATTGTATAAAAGAAAATAATTATAAAAGCATAGACAATAGTAGCTATAAAATCATAAATAAAATATCTTCCTTTAGATAATGGCATTGATAAATTTCTTTTATTTACATTTATTGAAGGCTCCATATAATTTGAAAAAATAATATTATAAATGAAAAGTCCTATTGTAAAAGCTAAGGCTTTTGATAAACTTTCTTTTATGGAATCTTTTGTTTTATCTGTTTTTATAATGTTTTCTTCTATGTAGTAAGTATTATCTTCCTCTTTATCCATGTATTTATAAATTAAGGTTTCTAAATTTCTTTGTTGTATACTTTCTTCTTTCACCTTTAAAATTAAGGAATTTTTTATATCATCTTTAAGTCCTTTAGGGATAATTAAAATATTTTCCTCATTACCCTTTGATATTTCTAAAAATTCTTTTTGTCCTTCTAAATATTTAATAAGTGCTCTAGATTCTTCAGTTTTATCCTCATCTAAAATTTCTATTTTTAAAGGCTTTAAATCTAAAGGACTCTTTTCATTTTCTTGACTTAATATACCCATAAATAAACCAATAAATATTGGTATAATTACAAATATACTTAGATTTTGAAGCCATGTTGAGTATATATTTCTTAATGTAGTTTTTATATATATTAATAACCCCATAAAACTTTTCTCCTAATCTCTTAATCTTTTACCTGTTAATGTTAAAAATACATCTTCAAGCTTTGCTTCATCATAACTTATCTTTTTTATATAAATTTTTTTCTCCTCTAATAATTTTAATATATCTCCTATACTAAATTTTTCATTAATTGTTAATATAATTTTCCCCTCTTCTTCTGTAAGATTTATTATTCCTTGTAAGCTTTTAATTTCTAAAGATAATTCTCCTTTTACATTATCAGTATAAATTGTAACCTTATTATTAGGGAAAATAGAAGCTTTTATATCTTCTTTTTTTCCATAAGCTATTTCTTTTCCATTGTCTATAATAAAAACTCTATCACATAGTTCTTCTACCTCTTCAATATAATGAGAAGTATATATTACTGTTGTTTTCCACTCTTTTCCTACCTTTTTTATAAAATTAAAAATATGATTTCTTGATTGAGGGTCTATTCCAACAGTAGGTTCATCTAAAATAAGAACTTTTGGATGATGCATTATTCCTACAGCTAAGTTTAACCTTCTTTTCATTCCTCCAGAATATTTTTTTACCTTTTCTCTCTTTTTTTCTTCAAGACCTGTTATTTTTATTGCTTCTTTTATTCTTTCTTTAAGAAGCTTACCTTTAAGTCCATATAAAGCTCCAAAATACTCTAAATTTCCATAAGCATTAAGCTCCTCTAATAAAGATATATCTTGTGGAACATACCCTATACATTCCTTTGCTTTAACAGGCTCTTTTAATATGTCAAAGCCACATATTTTTATTGTCCCTCTATCTGGATATAAAATTGTTGTCATTATATTTATTAAAGTTGACTTTCCTGCTCCATTTGGTCCTATAAAACCAAATATTTCTCCTTCATTAACATTAAAGCTTACATTATCTAAAACTAAGTTTTCTCCAAAACGTTTTGTTATATTTAAAACTTCTATTGCTTCCATAAAAATAATCCTCCATATTATTTACTATATATATAATAAAATAATATAAAGGACCTTTCTATTGTATATTGAATTTTTTTTAATGACTTAAGTCACAATCCCATTCTTAAATGCAAAGATTGCTATTTGAGTTCTATCTCTTAAGGATAATTTTCCCAAAATATTAGTTATATTGTTTTTTACTGTACCCTCTGATAAAAATATTTCTTTTGCTATTTCTTTATTACTTAATCCATTTGCTATAGCTTCAATTATTTTTATTTCTTTTTCTGTTAAATTATATTTTGATAAATCATTTTTTTCCTTTGAAGAGGAAGTATTTGTTGATGCCATCATTTCACTTGCAACATCTGGATGAACTACCATATTTCCTTTATATGCAGTTTTAATTCCTTCATAAATTACATCATGAGAACTATCCTTTAAAAGATAGCCAAAAGCTCCATACCCTAAAGCTTCTTTTATATATTCCTTATCCTTAAATGTTGTAAGAATAATAACTTTTATTTTTGAAAATTGCTCCTTAATAAGTCTTGTCCCCATAACACCATCACATTCTTTCATTCTTATATCCATAAGAACTATATCTACAGGCTTTTCATTACATATTTTCAAAGCTTCATAACCATTTGATGCAGTATCAACTATTTCAATATCAGGAAAAATTGAAAGCATAATCTTAAGCCCTTCCCTTATAAGCTTTTCATCATCAACAAGCAGTACTTTTATTTTTTCCATATTTATTTCTCCTTTTCCCTTGGGATTATGATTTTTGTAAAAAAGCCTTCATTTATTTTTGATTTAAAAAACACAGTCCCATTAAGTTCTGAAATTCTCTCTCTTATGCTTTTAAGACCTACTCCTTTTTCTTCAATCTTTTCAGTTCCAACTCCATTATCTTTAAAGGAAATTACAAAATCCTCTTTATCAAAATTCATAATTACATTTACCATATTAGCTTTTCCATGTCTTAAAGAATTTGAAAGTATTTCCTGGGTAATCCTTAAAAGATTAGATACCTGTTTAGTTGAGAGATTCCATTCTCCCTTTGATAATGTTACCTTTACCTTAACACCTGTTAATCTTTCAAAATTTTTGCATACCTCTTGAATTCTTATTGGGCCTTGAACATTATCATATTCATCAGGCTTAAGCTCTCTTACAGCTCTTTTTACATCCTGAAAGCTTTCATTTATAAATTCTCTTAAATTTCCTGCCATTTCACTAAGCACCTTACTTTCTGTTTTCCCAATAGTCTCCATTGCAGAAAGCTGTATCATAGCAGTTGTAAGAGCATGTCCAACACTATCATGTATTTCCCTAGAAATTCTATTTCTTTCCTTTAAAAGAGTTATCTCTTCTATAGATTCTAAACAATTTTCAAGCTCCTCTTTGCTTTCTTTAAGCTCTTCTTCTGAAATTCTAAGCTTATCATAAAGTTCATTTGCTAATATCTTACTTTCATAAAGCTTTTCTATGTACTTTATTAAAATATATATCATACATAAAAAGACTAAATTAATGGAGATATATTTTTTACTTTCAAATGGAATTGTAATTAAAACTAAAGCTAAACTTATTGCTAAAAGTATATTTCTACTTTTTTTGTTTTCTAAACTATAAATATCTATTATTGTTCCAATTAAGTAAAGTGCTATAGCTCCTTTAAAGAGGTATTGTGACAATATTATTAAAATAAATTCTAATAGTATTGAAAGTTTATTATAAATTTCTTTTTTAAAATAAAATATTCTTAAATTGTTATTTAAAATAATAACTAGTATTATAGCTAAACCTAATGAACTGTTTCCTTTAGAAAGAATTATACTAAAAATTAAATAAACTAAAGAAATATATCTTACAATCAATAATTCTTTGCTGTTTTTCATTTTTATCTTCTATCCTCTCTTTTATAATTTCTAAATATAGTTTACCATAATATATGATTGTTCACTATATTTAAAGAAATCTTTTGCTATTAACTTCCTGAACTTTCATATTTACTTATTCCTATAAGCCATATTCTATATGCTACTATCATTGCAATTATACTTATGATACAAGTTAATATTACTCCTGTAAATAAGCTTCCCTTTCCTAAAAAATATGCTCCTGGGAAATATCCTGTAAAGGCAAAGGGGATAACTCCTATTAATACTACTCTTATTGCTTTAGGATAAATGGCCATAGGATATTTTGCAAAATCACTTAGCTGATATACCATAAATAAATAAGATTGTGCAAACTTAACCCAAAAAGCTATTGAAGCTACTGCAAGTTTTATTGATGTATATATAAATACTCCAAATAAAATTACAATAATCATAATAAGTATATCTAAAACTCCAAATGATAATTGAAGCTTTATTGAAGAGGTTATA
>ONGV01000160.1 GCA_900317445.1 uncultured Eubacteriales bacterium
TAAATCAGTTGATGGTGATGAAGTAAAAATTGAATTTGATAATGGAAGAGAAAGAAAATTTTCAGGAAAAGTACTTTTAAATAATGGTCTTATTATAATCTTATCTTAAAAATAATTAATAGAAATAAATAATTACTCCATTCATTAAAAAATATATATGAATGGAGTAATCGTATTTATGTGAAAATTTTAAAATCCTCGTTTTTTAGCATCTATTCCACTTTCATTTATTCCAGGCTGTTCTATTGTAGTATTAAAGCTGTTTTTTGCATATTGACCTTGAGATTTATTACCATTTCTTAAGAAGTTTTCTTTTGAATAATCTTTTTTATTGTTGTTTTGCATAAAAAAACCTCCTTGTTTGAATTTATATTTAGTATTCTCATATAAAAGATTTTATATTCAAAAATAATTATTTATTTTTGTAATCTTTGACATGGTATTGTCAAATATTTGTTTTATAATAAAAGTATAATAGGCTTAAAAGTAAAAAAAAGTAAAGAATTTTATTTTAGAACATAGTATAATTATTTTGGTAGTTTAATATTGAAAAGGGGAATAAGGGATGAAGGAGATATTAAAAAATTTATGTGATTCAACTATAAACAATTATAGAAAAATGATAGAGGAATTTAGATTTGATGGAGAATATGTAAATCAATTTGCCTCATTATTTTATAGTAATATAGGGGAAGATTTTAATATACAAGCAGTAAAAGAAATTAGAAAATACTTTATAAAAAATACTTCTAGAATGTCTTATTTTAGAGGAGATGTTTTGTACATTTTATCTTTTTTAATATCTATTGAAAGTAATAGAGCTGAATTTATTGAAAAAACTATAGACATATATGAAAAATTAAAAGAAGAAGGCTTTACAGAAAGTAGCTATTCTACATTAGCCTCATATATAATAGTTAAATATTCAAAGGAAAAAGAACAAGCTAAGATTATAAAAAGAATGTATAGCATATATATGTCTATGAAAAAAGAGTATCCTGATATAACAGGAGAAGAGGATTACATTTCTTGTGCAATATTAGCTATTGAAGGAATAGAAGAAAAAGAACTTTTAAATAGTATGGAAAATATTTTGTGCTATTTTGAGGAGAAAGAAATGTTCTCTAAAAATAGTGTGCAAGGCTTAATAATGGCTTTCTTAACTAATACTAATAATATATCATTAAATAAAATTAATGAATTACTATTAGAGTTTGAAAGAAGAGACATGAAAGTAAGTCATCAATTCTTACCATTTATAGGTGCAACAGTAGGAAAAGGAAATGCTAAAGAATATGTTGATAAAGTAGAGGAAGTATCACAATATCTTTGTGATGAAGAATTTGAATATGAATTTTATATGGACAGAAGTTTTAGAGAATTTATGGCAACTGCTATTATAGAATTTTCTAGAAAATCTAAAGCAAAATATGTAAATGAGCTTATAGCTATTTGTGTTTATTCCTTTTCAAACAGTAAAAACCAAGGAATATTTTCTGAAATATTAGCTTAGTAGTTTAATATATTTAAGGAGGTAACTTTTTTAATTGAGCCTTATCTATAGATAAGGGAAAGTAAATTAGATAAAAATTTTAAAATTATTATCTAAAATCAACATTTTAGAATATTAATATTAGTAGATTACTAAAAGGAGGGCTGCTTTTGAAATTTATTCAGAAGTAGTGAATGAATAATGAAAAAACAATTAACTCCTAATGAAGTGTTATTTAATGTTGATTTTCATGAAAAAAGTGAGAGCTTAAAACTTAAGGATATTCCTGAAATAAAAACATTTTATGAAAAAATAAAAGAAGGAATAACCATAGAGGAGGAAGGATATAATTTATATCTTATAGATTCTTTTTCAAAAGAAAAGTTAAAAAATATAATGGATTATATAAAAAACATATATAAATTAAAAAAAGCTCCAAAGGATATATGTTATGTTACTTTAAAAGATAAAAAAAAGCCAGAAGTTTTAACCCTTAGAAATGGAAAAGGAAAGGTTTTAAAGGAAACTATTGAGGAAATAAAAAAATCATATTTAAATTCTGTTAGAAGCTTTTATAACGGTTCATCAGATTTAGAAAAAGATTTAATAATAGAAAAAATACATGATAAAAGGGCTGATTATGTAGAAGAACTTGTTACTTTATCTAAAGATGAAGGATTTGATATTAAACCTACTAATGGAGGTTTTGCTTTTTTCCCTTTAAAGGGAGAAGGGGAGATTATGACAGAAAAGGAATATGAGGAGTTACCAGAAAATAATAAGGAATCTATAATGGCTAAAGCTTCATATCTTAAGGAAAAGGCAGAAAGAGTTTTAGAAAAATTAAGAGTTATGGAATTAGATGCTATGAAGGAGCTAAAGATAATATATTCAAAGTTTTTATCTCAGGATATGGAACTTAAAAAAGAAGAATATCTTTTAAAGTTTATTGCAGAGGATAGGGTATATGAATATTTAGAAATGCTTTTTATTGAAATAGAAAAAGGTCTTATTGAATGTTATAACATTAACATAGAAGAGGATGAAGAAAAAATAGAGGAGCTTTTAAGTGGTTTTGAAGTTTCTATTCTTGTTGATAACAGTAATTATAAACATCCTAGAGTTATTTATGAAGAAGACCCTACAATATCAAATTTAATAGGTTCTATAGAATATGAGAACATTAATGGAAACTATGCTACAAATCTTTCTTTAATAACTCCTGGTAATTTAATTTTAGCAAATGAAGGTTGCATTATAATAAGGCTTAATCAACTTGCTAATAATATATATAGTTATTATTATTTAAAAAAAGCTTTATTAACAGGAAAGGTAAACTTAGAATCTTCTAAAAGCTATTTAGATGTATTATCAGTAAATGGATTAAAACCTGAGGCTATAGAAGTTAATGTTAAAGTAATTTTAATTGGAGATTACCAAAGCTATGATATTTTATATAGAGAAGATGAAGATTTTAAAAAGCTTTTTCCATTAAGGGTAGAATATATAAGTAATATTAAAAAAGATGAAATAAGTTATGATGAAATAAAAAAATATATTTTCAAAAGAGCATCAATAAATAAAGTTAAAAATATAAAAGAAGATGGAATAAAAGAAATAATTAAATATTTATCAAGAATTGCTAGAAGTAGAGAAAAAATAAATATTGATAGTAATTATATAGATAAACTATTAGTTCTTGCTAAAAATAAAAGTAAAGATGAAATAAAAGTAGAGGACATAAGAGATATTATTTATTTAAAAGATGATATTGAAAAGGAAATTTTAGAAGAATATAAAGATAACAAAATGATTTTATCTTTAAATGGAAAGAAAATAGGTGCTATAAATGCATTATCAGTTTTAGATACAGGATGGTGTTCTTTTGGTAAACCTATGAGATTAACTTGTGTTGTATGTAAGGGAGAAGGAAAGATTATTGATATTCAAAAAGAAAGTAATTTATCAGGAAGTATTCATAAAAAATCTATAAATATAATAAAGGGTTTAATAAGTAATTTAATTAATCCATATGAAAAGCTTCCAGTAGATTTTCATCTTAGTTTTGAACAAACCTATGGAATTATAGATGGAGATAGTGCTTCAGTTGCAGAAGTTCTTTGTATTTTATCTGCTTTAAGTAAAAAAGGAATTAAGCAAAATATTGCTGTAACAGGCTCAATAAATCAATTTGGAGAAATTCAGCCTATAGGAGGAGTAAATGAAAAAATAGAAGGCTTTTTTAATGTATGTAAGCTTAGAAAAGAAAAAAATATTGGAGTTTTAATTCCAGAATCTAATTTAAATGAACTTATTTTAAATAATGAAGTAGAGGAAGCTATTAAAAATAAAGAACTTATTATATATACAATGAATTCCTTAGAGGATGCAATTGAAACCTTAATATTGGAGGAAGAGGAAAGTATAAATTGTTTTTATTCTGAAATAAAAAAGGAAATATTAAAATATAAATAAAATTAAAATATTAAAAAATACTGTGTATTGCACTTAGTGATATACAGTATTTTTTTTATAATTTAAAGGTCTAGAAGTTTAAATAACAAATAATATGGAAATTTAATACAGAAAATATTTGATTTTTAAAGGAATATATGTTAAAATATGTAAAGAATATTTTGTAAGGAGGCATTTATTTATGCATTTAAAGTTTGAAAAATGTAATGATGTTCTTATTGTTTATTTATTTGGAGAACTTGACCATCATAATGCAGAAACTTTAAGGGTAAAAATTGATGATAGAATAGATAGAGATGAAATAAAAAAAGTTATATTAAGTTTTAAGGCTGTTTCCTTTATGGATAGCTCTGGTATAGGGGCAGTAATTGGAAGATATAAAAAAATAAATAGTAAAGGGGGAAGTCTTTGTGTAGTTGATATTGATGAAAGAATAAATAGAGTATTTGAACTTTCTGGATTATATAAGATAATAAAGCATTATAAAAATATTGATGAAGCATTAAAGGTAATTTAATGGAGGGAAAAAATTATGAGTGATAATAAAATAAGGATTGAATTTCAAAGCAAATCAGAAAATGAAGGCTTTGCAAGGGTTGCTATTGCAGCATTTATTTCTCAATTAGATCCTACTATAGAAGAAATAACTGATGTAAAAACGGCTGTTTCAGAAGCAGTAACAAATGCTATTATTCATGGATATGAAGGAAAAGAGGATAAAATTGTATCAATAGAAGCAGAAACTTCAGGAAAAGAGGTTACAATGTCAATAATTGATAAGGGGATAGGAATTAAAAACATAGAAGAAGCAAAAGAACCATTATATACATCAAGACCTGATTTAGAACGCTCTGGTATGGGGTTTACTGTTATGGAAACATTTATGGATAGTATGGTAGTAGAAAGTGAACCAGGAAAAGGAACTATAGTCACATTAAAAAAGAAATTTGCAGAATAAAGTTAGGTGAAAAGACTATGGCAAATGCAAAATTAAAGAAAGAAGAATTTAACTATGAGGATAATTCGAAGCTAATACCACTAGCTCAAAATGGAGATAGTGAGGCTATGAATAAACTAATAGAAATGAATCTTCCTTTAGTATCTTCTATAAGCAAAAAGTTTCTTAATAGAGGATACGAGTATGAGGATATTTTTCAGGTTGGAAGTATTGGACTTGTTAAAGCAATAAAAAATTTTAATAAAGCCTTTGATGTAAAATTTTCAACCTATGCAGTTCCTATGATAATAGGTGAAATAAAGAGATTTTTAAGAGATGATGGAATGATAAAAGTTAGTAGAACAGTAAAAATTCTCGCAAAAAAAATTCACTTTGATAAACAAGATTTAGTTAAAAAGTTAAATAGAGAACCAACAATAGAAGAATTATCTGAATACACAGGAATAGACCAAGAAGAATTAATATTTGCCATGGAATCATCAGCAAGTATGCACTATCTTTATGATACAATTCATCAAGAAGATGGTGCACCAGTTTTATTAATAGATAAATTAAGTGAAGAAGCAGAAGAAAATCTAGATTTAGTAAATAAAATAGCACTAAAAGAAGCAATAAAAGAATTAGATAATAAATCAAGACAAGTAATTATGTTAAGATATTTTAAAGATAAAACCCAAAACCAAGTAGCAAAAATGCTAGGCATAAGCCAAGTACAAGTATCTAGAATAGAAAAAAAAGTCCTCCTTGCAATGAGAGAAAAGCTAAACGAAGATTAAAAAAAGTTGTATCACCAAGAAGTATTAATATTTTCTTAGTGATACAACTTTTTTATATTTGAAATATTACCATTCACCAGGGTCTGCAACTAAGTAAACAGTAACACTTCTTCTTCCAAAGGCAAAACATTCAGCTTCGCTTAACATAAATAAATCGATTCTATTACCCTTTATAGCTCCTCCACAGTCAGCAGCAATTGCATATCCATATCCAGGAATATATAATTTACTTCCATAAGCTATAACAGTTGGGTCTATAGCAACTGTACTTATACCATTAGGGTCTCTATGAGTTCTTAAACCAGTAGAAGTATAAGCATCATTACAATAGGCTGTAGCTACAAAAGCGTAGGCTTTTTTAAATTTAGAGGTATCTACATTTTTTAAATCAAAAGAAAATTCAGCACTTGTATCATCTTCTTTTAAATTTGCTAATTTAGAATTAGCAGTAGAAATAGCATTATTAGTTTTATCTATTACTGACTTTGTTGAGATTTCTGGAAGTAAACTACTTAAAACAGAAATAGCCTCAGTAAGTTGTGCTCTGTTAGGAGAAGATGAATTAATAACTTCTATTTGGTGTTTTACTAAGTTTTCTTCATTTTCTGCTATTTTTTCTTTTAGTTTTTCAATTTCTTTAGAAACCTGTACTTTTTTATCTTCAAGTAAAGATTTTTTTTCTTGAATTGTATTAAGATCACTTTTAACTTGGTCATTTAAAGAATCTACTGTATTTTTTTGATTTTCTAAGTCAGAAACTGTTTTATTTAATTCATCTAAATTATTGTTATGTTCTTCAATTAACTTATTATCAGCATCTACTATTTTATTTGCATAACTAATTCTATCTATAAGGTCTCCTAAACTTTCAGAATTTAATATAAAAGTTAATGTGTTGAAAGAAGAGGTTGTCCCATTTTTATATAGTTCTCTAATTCTACTTGAAAGCATTTCTTCATCATTTTTTATTTCTTCTTTTAATTCTGAAATATTAGACTCTTTTACAGAGATTTCTTCTTCAAAATTATTTATTTCATTTTCATATTCAGATACCTTTTTTTCAAGAGTATATATTTCTCCATTAAGTTTAGAAATTTCATCATTTATAGATGTAAGTTCTGCAGACATATCATTAAATTGAACTTTATTTTTTTGTAAATCATTATTAGCTGCATGAACATAATGTACATTTGACATAATGAGAACAGATGCTAATAAAAGCGATATTTTTTTCCTCATTGTTAACCACCTTTTAAATTCTATTTCATAAATTTAAAAATATTATAACATAAAAAAAGGAAAAATACAAATCATGGAAAAAGATATTAAAACATACTGAAAATTTCCTTTAAGAATATAATAATTTTTTATAAAAAAGTTTAAAAATAAGGTTTTTTATTTCTATTATTAGGAATACTAAGTTATAGGAATAAAAAAGGAGTGGAGTTTTATGACAAAGGAAAATAACATAAAACAAAAATTTAAAGTAATAACAGATGAAACAAAACCAAAGCCTAAAATTTTAAGTAATTGTGTTAAAGCATTTTTAGTTGGTGGTGCTATTTGTACTATAGGTGAAGTAATAATGAAAATATTAGAAAGATTTCAATATAGCATAGAAGAAACCTCTGCTTTAACATCAATAATAATGGTATTTATAGGTGCTTTGCTAACGGGAGTAGGAATTTATGATAAAATAGCTAGCTTTGCAGGAGCAGGCACTGTAGTTCCTATAACTGGATTTGCTAATGCAGTTGTTGCACCAGCAATAGAATTTAAAAAAGAAGGATTTGTATTTGGAGTAGCAGCAAAAATGTTTACTATTGCAGGGCCGGTTCTTGTATATGGAATAGGTTCATCTGTAATTATTGGACTAATTTATTATTTTATTAATATATTTTAATGGAGGTATTAAAATGGAAAACAAAGGAACAAAAAGGATAGGAACTCAAACTATTAAGTTAAGTAATCCTCCAAAAATTATTTCAACTTTTTCAATAGTAGGTCCTAAAGAAGGGCAAGGACCTTTAAGAGAATATTTTGATGAAATTTTAAATGATGATACTTGTGGAAAGGATAGTTTTGAAAAAGCAGAAAGTGATATGATGTTTACTGCAATAAAAGAAGCTATTAAAAGAGCTAAAGTAAATGAATGTGATATAAACTATCTTTTTTCAGGAGATTTATTAAATCAAATAATATCATCTAGCTTTGCTGCAAGGGAATTTTCTATTCCTTTTTTTGGACTATATGGGGCATGTTCAACTATGTCAGAATCTTTAAGCTTAGCTTCACTTATGATGGATGGGGGATTTGCTGAATATGTAGTGGCAGCTACATCATCTCATTTTAGTTCATCTGAAAGACAATTTAGATTTCCATTAGAATATGGTTCTCAAAGAGCTCCTACTGCTCAATGGACAGTAACAGGTTCTGGAGCTATGGTTCTTGGAAAACATGGTGAATATCCAAAAGTTACTTATGTAACAACAGGGCTTGTAAAGGATTATGGAATTATGGACCCTAATAATATGGGAGCAGCTATGACACCAGCAGCTGTAGATACAATTTACAAACATTTTAAAGATACAGGAAGAAGTCCTAAAGACTATGACATTATAGCTACAGGAGACTTAGGTTCTGTAGGAAAAGCAATGACAGATAAATTATTACTTGAATATGGATATGATATAAGAGAAAATCATATGGATTGTGGAGAAAGTATTTTTTATAATGAAGAGCAAAACACCTGCTCTGGTGGAAGTGGATGTGGTTGTTCTGCAGTAGTAGCAACAGGATATTTATATAAAAAATTAATGAGAAAAGAAATAAAAAGTGTTCTTTTAGTATCAACAGGTGCTTTAATGAGTTCAACCTCTTCTCTTCAAGGAGAAAGTATACCTGGAATAGCCCATGCAGTTTCAATAGAAATGGATTAAAGGAAGTGATAAAAATGGAATTTGTAAGAGCATTTATAGTTGGTGGATTAATTTGTGTGGTAGGACAAATTTTAATGGATACAACAAAGCTTACTCCTGCAAGAATATTAGTTATATTTGTTACCTTAGGAGCTATTTTAGGAGCTTTTGGAATATATGATAAACTTGTGGATTTTGGAGGAGCAGGTGCAACTATTCCTCTTCCTAGCTTTGGAAATAGTCTTGCAAAGGCTGCAATAAAAGAAGTAAAAGAATCAGGCTTTATTGGAGCTTTCTCAGGAGGAATTAAAGGAGCTGCTGCAGGAATAACAGCATCAATATTTTTTGGATATTTAATGGCATTAATATTTAATCCAAAAACAAAAAATTAATTAAAATAGATTAAAATTAAATAAAAAGGATAGCATTAAATAATGAGGTGATGCTGTCTTGGGTATAGAAAAAATTGGAGAAGTTAAAACACCAATTATTTACATATCATTAACAATAATTATAAGCTCTATTGTTTATGGTCTTTATTTTAAATACTTTTTGCCAGCAGCTATTGTTGCTGGCTGCTTTTTTATTTTTATATTATTTTCAACTAATAAAATTTTTACTATATTTATAGTTATTATCTTTTTTATAGGTATAGGAATAAGTATAAATTATTATAATATAAACATTAATGAAAATTTTAGTGGAGAAGTAAGAATTATAGAAAATAAATCCTACTATAAAATAATTTCATTTAAAGGAAAAAGATTTTATATACAAGATTTTCAAGGAGAACTTGGAGAAAGATTTATGATAAATGGGAATTTTACTAAAGAATTAGATAGAGAAAATGGTATTATAGGAAATATAAAAGTAAATTCTTCTAAAAGAATTAAAGAAGATTTTAGATATAAATTATACGAATTAAGAAAGAAAATTTACTTTAAGCTAGAAGAAAATATAGGAAAAAGAAAAGCAGGACTTATTTTATCATTAGCTTTTGGATATTCTGATTATTTAGATAATGAAGACTCAGAAGATATGAGAGGAATGGGAGTTATCCATGCAATTAGCGTTTCAGGCCTTCATGTAGCATTAATATATGGAATTTTAAAAAAGTTTTTAAATAATAAAGTAGCATTATTAGGAACTATTATTTATGTTTTACTTACAGGGGCAGAATTTTCTTCTTTAAGAGCACTAATAATGATAATGTTTTTAAGTTTTTCTTTTGATTTTAGAAAAAATTATAATTCTTTAGGAGCATTAGCTTTTAGTGCATTAGTAATTACTTTGTTAGCACCTTATGCTCCATTTAAGTTAGGATTTCAGCTTTCTTTTTTGGCTACCTTAGGAATAATTATGTTTTCAAAAAAATTAAATAATAAACTATATAAATTGCCTAAATATTTAAAAGAAACTTTGTCAATATCCTTATCTGCTCAGGTGTTTACTATTCCAGTAATGATTATAGCTTTTGAAGAATTTTCTATTGCTTTTATTATAGGAAATACAATACTTGTACCTATTTTTGATATTTTAATAAAGCTTGGAAATTTGCTTTTAATAGTTGTTCCTTTTTCTGGTTTATTTGATTTTGTAAGTTTTATAATATATAAAATTATAAATTTCTTAGATTCTATTATGTATTATCTATATATTTTCCCACAGGAAATTACTATAAATAAAGGTTTTGCATTTATATATGTGTGTGCTTTAATAGGACTATATTATGGGGTTAAAAAGGATAAAAAATTTATACTTCTTCCCATAATAGCAAATTTTGTGTTTATGATTCATATTTATAGCCCTTTAGTAAGGGTAGATTATTATAAAGAGGGAGCCATTTTAGTATCCTATAGGGGAGACAGGGCATTAGTTACAAATAAAAGAAATATAGATATAAAAAATCTTAAAAAAGTTTCATTAACTTCAAAAGGCTATAGAGAAGGAAAAAAGATAAAAATAAAAAATGGAATAGAAATATGTAGAGAAGATAAAAATTTTATTATGAAGATTAAAGGAAAAGAGTATAAAATTAATATGTCTAATAAGAAAAACTTTGAGAAAGAATATGATATAATAGATTTTAAGAATGATGATTTTAATGGATTTTATATTTTTAAAGATAAAATTATTTTGTATTAGCAGAAAGGTGGATTAACTTGATTACTTATGATGTTTTAGAAAATGATGTAAAGAAGAATTCTTTAAAAAATTCATATATATTTTGTGGATTAGATGAGGAGCTTATAAAAGAGGAAATTAAGTTAATTTCAAAGCCTTTTATAACAGATGGATTTGGAGACCTTAATTATATAAAACTAGATGGACTAGTAACCACAGCAGATGATATAAAAAATGCTTGTGAAACTATGCCTTTAATGAGCGAAAAAAAATTAGTGGTTGTTTATAGAGCAAACTTTTTAAAAGAAAAAAGTGATAGTACAGGAAATGCTATATTTAAAGAAATAAAAGAATATTTAAAAGATATGCCTCCTTATACAATATTAATTATGTATTACATTTTTAATGATAAAAGAGAAACTCCTAAAAAAAATAAAAAGCTTATGTCTTTAGATAAAATAACTTCAATAGTATATTTTGAAAAGCTTAAAAGAGATAAATTTAATAAAAAGGTGGAGGAGATTTTTCAAGAGAAGAAAGGTAAAATAGGAAAAATTGAAATTAGATATTTTTGTGAAAGAGTAACTAATAATTTTGATATAGTAAATAGAGAAATAGATAAGCTTATTGCCTATACTAATGGTAGAGAAATCAAAAGAGAGGATATTAATAAGCTTTTACCACCTAAAAATGAAGAGGATATTTTTGATTTAGTAGATTTAATATCTCAAAGAAAAATAGATAAAGCTATAGATATTATGGATGAACTTTTATTTAGAGCAGACCAGCATATGCTTATAATAACTTCAATAGAAAATCAATTTAAAAGATTATATAAGATAAAGGTTGGAGTAATTAATGGAAAGAAAACTGATGATTTTGTAAAGGAACTTAAATTACCTGCCTTTGTATGTGAAAAAATGATAAATTTAAGTAATAAATTTTCATTAAGACAGCTTAAAGAGCTTATAAGATTATGTATGAAAACTGAAGAAAGATTAAAATCTTCTAATGTAGATAAAACAATGGAATTAGAAATGCTTTTAGTTGGAACTCTTATGATTAAAAAAGCATAGTGAATTAAAGGAAAGTAAATAACCGACCTAGTTTATAGGTCGGTTTATGCTTAATTAAGCTAAAGCATTTAACTTAGCAGCTAATCTTGATTTCTTTCTAGCAGCCATGTTCTTGTGAACTACTCCTTTTTGAGCAGCCATATCTAAAGCCTTAGTAACCTTAACGAATGAAGCTTGAGCTTCTTCAACGTTTTTAGCAGCAACAGCAGCTTCGAATTTCTTTATAGTAGTCTTTAAAGCAGACTTAACCATTCTGTTTTGAGCAGTCTTAACTTCAGTAACTTTTATTCTCTTCTTTGCTGATTTAATATTTGCCATTCTTAATTCACCCCCTCAAATTTTTATAGGGCCTCTTGCAGTTTTTGGGGAAATCTGCGTACGAGTCATATTCAACAAA
>ONGV01000097.1 GCA_900317445.1 uncultured Eubacteriales bacterium
GCAGATACTGAAAATAATGTAAAGTATGAATTTGATACAAAGTTTGGTCCAAGATATGCAAACCTTACAAATCGTGTAATATATAATCAATTTGAAGTAATTCAAAAATTTGCAGAAAAAAGTTCATGTGTTATTATAGGGCGTTGTAGTGACTATATATTAAGGGATAGAAAGGATTGCCTAAATATATTTATATATGCACCAGAAAAGGTAAGAATTCAGTCTATAATGGAAAAAAATAATGTTTCTGAAAAAGAAGCAGAGGAAATGATGAAATATAATGATGAAATGTTACATACTCGTTATAAATATATGACAGGAACTTATCGTGGAGACCGTAAAAATCGTCATATGATGATTGATAGTAGTGTGCTTGGATGGGATAAAACAGCAAAGTATATTTTACAATTAATTGAATTAAAATTTTCAAATGTATAAAATAAATTATAAAAATTCATATAATATAAATTCTAACAAGGGCGTTAGAAACAGATAAAAGTTAAGTATAAAAATTTATACTCTGTTTCTAATGCTTTTTATTTTACAAGAAATTATGTTTTTTTAATAAGTTGAGGATAATTAAGAAAAAAGATATTGAGAAAAATGGAGTTGAGACAAATGGAAAAGAAAAAATCAGAATTTGATAAAGTCTTTAGTGCATGGGACATTCTTGTAATTGCCTTTGGTGCCATGATTGGTTGGGGATGGGTTGTATCAACAGGTGATTGGATAAACAGAGGAGGAGTAATTGGTGCAATAATTGGTTTTGCAATTGGTGGCTTTATGATATTCTTTGTTGGTCTTACATATGCAGAACTTACATCAGCAATGCCACAATGTGGAGGAGAGCATGTATTTAGTTATAAAGCAATGGGACCTATTGGTTCATTTATATGTACTTGGGCAATTATTTTAGGATATGTTAGTGTTGTATGTTTTGAAGCTTGTGCATTCCCTACAATAATTCAATATATTTATCCAGGATTTTTAAAAGGATATTTATATACAGTTGCTGGATTTGATATTTATGCTTCATGGCTTGCAGTTGCTGTAATATTATCAATATTTATAACTTATATAAATATAAAGGGAGCTAAAACAGCAGCAATACTTCAAACAATACTTACAGCTATAATTGGTGGTGTTGGAATACTATTAATTGTTTCTTCAGCAATAACAGGTGATGCTTCTAATCTTCAAGGTCAATTATTTATGGGTGAATCTACAGGAAGTATAATAAAAGCAATTATTAGTGTTGCTGTTGTAACCCCATTCTTCTTTATAGGATTTGATGTTATTCCACAGGCAGCAGAAGAAATTAATGTTCCTCTTAAAAAAATAGGAAAAATATTAATTTTATCAATAGTTTTAGCAGTTATATTTTATGCTTTAATTATTTTGGGTGTTGGATATCTTATGAATCCTCAAGATATCTTAGCTTCTCAAGCCGGTTCTGGTATGGTTACAGCAGATGCTATGGCAAAGGCATTTAATAGTAGCATTATGTCAAAGGTTTTAATTGTTGGTGGTATGTGTGGTATTGTTACAAGCTGGAACTCATTTTTAATTGGTGGAAGCCGTGCAATGTATTCTATGGCAGAATCTTATATGATTCCACGTTTCTTTGTAAAATTACATAAAAAATATAAAACTCCTGTTAATGCTCTTTACCTAATTGGTGCTTTGTCAGTACTTGCTCCATTTTGCGGACGTAAGATGCTTGTTTGGATTGTAGATGCTGGTAACTTTGGATGTTGTCTTGCATATTGTATGGTTGCAATTTCATTTATAATTTTAAGAAAGAAAGAGCCAGATATGGCAAGACCATATAAGGTAAAACATTATAAAATAGTAGGAGTTATTGCAGTTTTAATGTCTGGTTTAATGGTTGCAATGTATGTAATTCCTAATTCAGGATGTACACTTGTATGGCAAGAAGTGTGTATGGCAGGTGGCTGGTGCTTATTAGGATTAGTTTTTTGTATAGCATGTAAATTAAAATATAAAGAAAAGTTTGGTTCACATATTGATGTAGCTATTGATGAATCTGAATTAGAAGAAAAGACTGATGATTTAAGTATAAGAGTAGAAAAAGCTATTAATACTGTAAAAGTAAAAGAAGCTGAAAAATATGAAAATCCTTCAATAGATTTCTCATTTTTCCTACCTGTTAATGTGGTATTTGGATGTGGAAAATTAAAAGAGGTTGGAAATTTAACAAAACCATATGGTAAAAAAGCCTTAATTGTTACAGGAAAAAGTAGTGCTAAGAAATCTGGTATTTATGATAAGGTAAATGAAAGCTTGAAAAAAGTTGGAATTGACACTGTATTATTTGATAAAGTTACTCCAAATCCATTAACAACAACAGCTATAGAAGGAGCTAAATTTGCAAATGAAAATGGCTGTGATGTAGTTGTTGGAATTGGTGGAGGAAGTATAATGGATTGTGCAAAAGCAATAGCCTTCCTTTCAGTAAATAAAGGTGATATTAATGATTATATATTTAATAAAATACAAAGTGATAAAGCACTTCCACTAGTTTTAATTCCAACAACATGTGGAACAGGTTCAGAAGGAAATGGATTTGCAGTTCTTACAAACCCTGAAAACGGAGATAAAAAATCTTTACGTTGTAATGCTATTGTTGCAAAGGTATCTATTGTAGACCCAGAGTGTATGATGACAATGCCAAAGAAAGTTTTAGCCTCTGTTGGATTTGATGCATTGTGTCACAATATTGAAGCTTATACCTCTAAAATTTCACAACCATTTACAGATGCTTTAAGCCTTTATGCAATTTCACTTATTGCTGATAACTTAGTAGATGTTTATAATGGCAGTGAAGAAAAAGAAGCTTGGGAAAAGATAACACTTGCAAGTACTATTGGAGGTATGGTTATAAATACAGCAGGAGTTACATTAGCTCATGGTATGGAGCATCCAGCAAGTGGATTAAAAAATATTGTTCATGGACAAGGTCTTGCAGCATTAACTCCAACAATTATTGAAGCTTCTTATAAAGGAAATAGAGATAAATTTGGAAAAATTGCAAGAATATTTGGAGGTCTTACAGCAGAAGATTGTTCAATGAAAATTCGTACATTACTTAAAAAGCTTGACCTTGAATGTAAATTATCTGACCTTGGAATAACAGAAGAGGATATTCCATGGATGGCAGAAAACTGCATGAAGGTATCTTTAGCTAGTGTTAAAAATAACCCAATTGTATTTACTAAAGAGGAAATTGCAAAAATATATATAAAAGCACTATAAACAATGTAAAAAAGGCAGGAACTCTTTGATGTTTCTGTCTTTTTTATTTAATAGAAAATTATAAAATGATATAATAAAGAAAAATTCTTGAATAATATCAAAACTATATGTAAATAATAATTTTAAGTAAAAATGTAAAAAGAAATTAAAAGAGAGCATGAAAAAATATGAAAATTAAAAAAAGAAAGGAGGAACTGCTACTAAATCTAATATGAACAAGCAAATAGTTAAGGTACAAAATATAAATGTGAATGTGGATATATTGAAGATAGAAATTATAATGCAAGTCTTAATTTAAGAGATTGTTTAACTTACAAAGTAGAATAATAAAAGTTATTTTAAGTATGTACCGATGGCTAGTCGAGAATTTACGACTGTGGAGTATTATATCAAATGTAAGTAGCTTTGAAGTTATTGATTAGCAAAAACAGATAGGTTGAAACAGTAAAATTCTTAAAATATTTATATTTGATTACATTTTTTAAGTAGCAGGCTTTTATGTGTACAGGATTAAATTTAGTTACTAAAGATGGAAAGCATATATTTGGAAGGAGTCTAGATGTTACATGTTCTTATGGTGAATCAGTTAACATAGTACCAAGAAATTTTGAATGGTTAAATGTAGTTGACAACAAAACTTATAAAACAAAATATGCTTGTATTGCTATGAGTATAGTAGTAGATAATCATCCATTTCTTTTTGATGGAGTAAACGAAAAAGGGTTAGCAGGTGGAGGATTAAACTTTTTATCCTTTGCAAAATTTAGTGATGAAGAAATTGAAGGAAAAGAAAATATATCAGCTTCAGACTTTGTATTATGGGCGTTAAGTAATTTTTCTAATTTAGAAGAACTTAAAAATGCACTAAAAAATTTAACTTTGGTAAATAAAAGTTTTAAAAAAGAGCTTCCAGTACAAGGACTACATTGGATGTTTACTGATTTAAGTGGAAAAAGCATAGTTATAGAAAACATGGAAGATGGAATGCATATATATGATAATCCAGTAGGAGTTCTTACTAATGACCCTACCTTTACTTGGCAAATAATGAATTTAAACCAATATGTAACCTTAAAAGCAGAAGAGCCATCTGGTAAAACAATAGAAAATTTAAATACATTTACATATGGTCATGGACTAGGAATGTGTGGCATGCCAGGAGATTATTCTCCAGCAGCTAGATTTGTAAGAACAGTATTCTTTAAAGATAACATAGTATATGCAGAAGATGAAAAAAGTGGAGTAACAGCATTTTTTAATATTTTATCCACAGTAAACATACCAAAAGGTTCTGAAAGAGAGGAAAATGGAAGTATGAATTATACCTCATATAAATCAGCTATTTGTCAAGAAAGTGGAACATATTATTATACAACTTATGATAATAGACGTATAAATGCAATAAGTTTATTTAAAGAAAATTTAGATTCAAAAGATATAATTAATTTTAAATTTAATAAAGAAGAGGATATATTATTTCAAAATTAATAATTAAAATTAAATAATAAAAGAGGGATAATTATGAAAAAGGGAATTATTTTAGTATTAATATCAATATCATTAGTTATGGTAGGATGCACTAAAAATAGTGAAGAAAAAAATAATGAAACAGTAGATACAAAAACAGTATCAAATAATGAAATATCCACAGAAACAAGCAATAAAGAAGATGAAGAAAAAAAGAATTATAAGGAAGAGTATTTAAAAAAACTTAACTCTTTAGATAAGTATTTAGAAACTTCAGTAAGTGAAGGAACTGGCACAACTATTGAAATGAAAGAAGCAGAAAATACTAGATATAAAAGCTGGGATGATATGTTAAATGAAATATATAATTTGTTAAAAACTCAACTTACAGAAGATGAAATGAAAAAACTTCAAGAGGAAGAAATAAATTGGATAAAATATAGAGATGAAACTGCTGAAAATGCATCAAAGAAATTTGAAGGAGGTACCCTACAGTCAGTAGAATATGTTTCTTCTTTAACAAAAACTACAAAAAATAGATGCTATGAATTAGTAAATAATTACATGAGATAATAATTTCATAAGCTTTTAGAAAAAATAGTGAAGCTCAATCCTAGTTTAGAATATCAAACAGTATATGGTGATTCAGAAAAAATATTAAATTATGTTATAAGGCAGCTAAAAAATGAATTAGTAGATAGACCTTTTTTAGGAACTTTAAAAGAAGAATTTTTAGATAGAATATTTGAAAATAAACAATAGAAAACCTTAAATTTATGATATAATAAAATTAAGTTAAATTTTTGGAAGATATGTTTGGGGGCCTATAATATGGAGGAATCATATTCACAAGATAATAAGGTATTAAAATGGATAAAAAGAATATCTATAGCTTTAATAATAGGAAGTGTTATATATGCTTTATATCCTAAAATAGAAGGTATAATAAATTCTGCTAAAAAAATGGCTGATGTAGCTAATGCTAGAAACATTTATAATACTATATCAGAAGCTCTCATATTAGATGAAGTTGAAGCACCTAAGAAAAGTATCTATATAGATTTATCAGATAATCCTTTAAAAAAAGAAGATGAATTAGGAAATAAAATAGATATAGAATATATTTATAAAATAAAAAATAAATTAAAACAAAAAACAAATTATTATTCTAAATATACAAGGCTTGATAAAAATAAAAGCTTTGTAATATACATAAACAAAGAAGGAAATTTAACAATATATGTATCTTCTATAGATTCAAATGAAATAGAGGAGATTTATCCAAAAGGTGAAGGAGTGTATAAATAAACACTCCTTTTTAATAAATTTTTTCTTTATCCCATATAAAAAGTTGTTTGGAATTATTAAGGCATCCAAAAAGATTTTTTTTAAAGCCTGGTATTTGTTTATTTAAATCTTTAATTAAGTTTTTCATATCTTCTCTTTTTGTTTTTCCATCAGCAGGGCATGGATTTTTTATTATTGGGAAGTCATATTTTTTTGCTATATTTTTAATTGATTCTTCTTCAATATAAACCATAGGACGTATAAGAGTAACTTTATTTTGTTCCATAAAGCTTTTTGGAGAAAAACAATTTATACGTCCTTCGTAACAAATAGAAAGCATAAGAGTTTCTAAAGCATCATCTTTATGATGACCTAAAGCAATTTTATTACATCCAAGTTTTTCAGCAGTATCATTTAAAGCACCACGTCTAAGGTTTGCACAAAGAGAGCAAGGATTTTTTTCTTTCCTTAAATCAAAGACTATTTCCTTTATATTACTTTGAATTTCATAAAAAGGTACATTAATATCTTTACATAGCTTTTCAATAGGAGAATTATCAACTCCACCAGGATTAATTGTTATTGCAACTATATCAAATTTGTAAGGAGCAAAATTTTTATAGGAATTTAAAAGATGAAGTAAAGTTATACTATCTTTTCCTCCAGATAAGCCTACAGCTATTTTATCTCCTTCTTCAATAAGATTAAAATCATTTATAGCTTGTCTTAATTTACTAAGAAGTTTTTGCATTTTTATAAATCACCTACTTTTAAAGATTAATTATATTTTATAATAAAGCTAGTTAAAGTAAAAGTAAGTTATTTAATTCAATTTTAAAAAATGTTAAAAAAATAAAGAAATTAACTAATTAAATAGAAATATTTAAAGCTTACTTATAAAAAACTATTTAAAAATAAACTACAAAGTGATAACCTTAATATATAAAAAAATTAATAATTATTAAATAATAGTTACAAGTGAAAAATAACTGTAAAAAATATGAAATGATGTGGTACAATAATAATTATAAAAGCTATAGATTATAGGCATAATTTAAGGGGGAAATATTTATGGAAAAAGTAAAAACAAAAGGAGTTATTTTATCATCTATAAAAAAGAATAAATCTATAATATTAAAAAGTATTTTAATAACTTTTTTTATTTTGCTTATTGTATATATAGGAATTTCTATATTTTTTATAAACCATTTTAATTTTAATTCTACTATTAATGGTATTGATGTTTCAAAAATGAATGTTGATAAGGCAAATAAATTATTATTAGCTAATATAAATGAAACCTCATTAAAATTAAAAGAGAGAAATGGAGTAGAAGAAAAAATAAGTGGTAAAGATATTGATTTAAAATATACATTAGATGATAAAGTAAAAAGTTTAAAGGATAAACAAAGTGCTTTTGGATGGATTTTTTCATTCTTTTCTGGAGAGGATTCTAATATGCATATATCTTTATCTTGTAATGAAGATTTATTAGAAGATAAAGTAAATAATCTTCAATGTTTTAAAGAAGAAAATATAATTGAGCCAAAGAGTGCATATCTTCAATATGAAAATGGAGAATATAAAATAGTTAAAGAAGAGGAAGGGGCAAAGGTAAAAAAAGAACAATTATTAAGTGCTTTAAAGGAAAATATAGAAAAAGGGGAATATACTATTAATCTTGAAAAAGAAGATTGTTATGAAAAGCCTAAATATACTTTAGAATCTGAAGAACTTACTAAAATAAAAGAAACTTTAGATAAATATGTTTCAACAAAAATAACTTATGAATTTGGAGATAAGGAAGAAATATTAAATGGAGATATAATTCATAATTGGATTTCATTAGATGAAAATTTAGATGTAAGTATAAATGAAATTATGGTTCAAGATTATGTTACAACCTTAGCATCTTCTTATAATACTTTTGGAAGTACAAGAGATTTTAAAACATCTTCTCAAACTACAATTAAAGTAAGTGGTGGAGACTATGGCTGGGTAATTGACAAAACTCAAGAAATACAAAAAATATTAGAAGATATTAAATCAGGAGTTAATGAAAGTAGAGAACCTATTTACTCTCAAACAGCAAAATCTCGTGGTGCTAATGATATAGGAAATTCTTATATAGAAATTGATTTAACAAAACAACATGTATGGGTTTATAATGATGGAAATATGGTAGCTGACTCTGACTGTGTAAGTGGAAATATGAGTTTAAATCATGGTACACCAGCTGGAGTATATCAAATAACATATAAAGAAAGAAATGCAACATTAGTTGGAGAGGGATATAGCTCACCAGTAGATTATTGGATGCCTTTTAATGGAAACATTGGTCTTCATGATGCAAGTTGGAGAAATGGACAATTTGGAGGAAATATATATATGACAAATGGTTCTCATGGTTGTGTAAATCTTCCACCTGAAAAAGCAGCAATAATATTTGAAAAAATAGAAAAGGCTATGCCAGTTGTGTGTTATTATTAATAACATAAATAAAAGGATTATTACAAAAGTTTTTTTAGATTTTGTAATAATCCTTTTTTACTTTATAAAAAATTATATAATTTTCTAAAGTTATAAAATAACAATTAACACTTTTTTATTTTATATTATTAAGGGGATTTTCTTTAATTTTAATATATTGTTTTACATTTTTTTGTCCTGTAATATTTTGAAGTTCCATTTCATCCTCAAGTACATCTCCCATAGCATACATAAAGCTTCCACGAAGGTTTTGAGCAGTATAGGCTTTAGGTAAATTGCAGTCTATAACAGCTTTTCTAAAGGCCATTTGAAAAGAACGTATAGTTTTTGGAGTACCAAAATTATTTAAAAATAAATATTCAGAGTTAGTTTTAATTGTACTTCTTAGGGATAAATAATCTTTTAAATCTGTATATAAGGTATCAACAATAGGAAAAGAAGCTTTTTCATTGTTTATTAAAACATTTAAAAGTTTATTTTTCATATCAATGTTACTGACTTTTAGTTTAAAAACTTCTGTTACTTTAATTCCACAAGTCATTATAATTTTACATATACAAACTTCACGTATTCCATAATTATTTTCTCTAAGCTTACTTAAAATAAGATTAATATCACTATATTTAATATACTCTGGAGGAGTTTGTTCCATTTTTATTTTAGGAACTTGAAGGGAAATATTATATTTAAAAATTCCTTCATGATATTTACATATATATTTCATTAAAAGTCTTATAGAAACAAGCTTTGAATTAACTGTTATAGGTTTGTTTTTAATTACTTTTCCACAAAACTCTAAAAATTCTTCAATGTCTTTTTCTGTAAGGTCTTTAATTTTAAAGTCAGTATCTTTATATTTTAAATATAAAAATTTATCAAATAGATGAATATTATAATAGACCACTTTATAAGAGTCATAATTATATTTTTCTACACACTTATCTAAATGTATTTTATATTTATATAAGTATTCACTTAAAACATAATCAACTGTAGGGTAATTTTCAAATTCAGCTTTAGTTAAATTCATAATATCACCTCATTTTAAAAATAAATATAATAATATTATAACAGATTAATATGCGAAAGTAATTATATAAAATATATATGAAATTTTACTAAAGAATAGTAAAATGTTAGTAGTATTAAATTAGAAATGGGGTGTAAAGATGAAAAAAAGATTAGAAGATTACATAAAGCATATGGATGAAATTCTTAAGAAAGAAAATATTGATTATGAAGAAGAAATAAAAAAACATTTAGTTCAAATTTCATTTTTTCAACATGAAAGGTTAATTCACTTAATTGTAACAGGAATTTTTGCAATTATGACTTTAATTATTTTTTTATATGCTTTAATTAATACAACCTTAATGATAATAATTTTAACAGGACTTTTTTTAACATTATTAATTCCTTACATAAGACATTATTATATATTAGAAAATGGAGTACAGTATATGTACAAGCAATATGATAAATTAATTGAAATGAAAAAAATAAGAAAATAACCATAGCTTTTTATAAACTATGGTTATTTTTGTGTTAAAAATAGATATTTTTGTATTATTGATAAAAAAGAAAAATAATATTATAATGCACTTAGAATAATTATTATAATGATTTTTTAAAAATAAATAATACAATAATAACTTTTAGCTACTTAGTAGAGAGGAAAGAATATGAGGGAAAATGAGTTTATGAATTTAAAAGAAAATAAAAAACATGGGAATTTTTTATTGCCATTTATAGTGTATAACACATTTATACCAAGTTGTTTTTCTATATTTCCAATGCATTGGCATGATGAAATGGAGATTATTAAAATTGTTAAGGGAAAATTTATAGTTAATATTAATCTTAAGGATTATATTGTAGAAGAGGGAGATATAGTAATTTTAAAACCATGTACCTTACATTCCTTTAAGCAATATGAAAATGAAAAGATGGTATCTAAAACCATGATGTTTGATTTAAGTATGTTAAATAGTAATGTTACAGATGCTTGTTCAATAAAATATTTTACTCCTTTTTTAGATAATAAGGTTTCTTATCCTAACATAATAAAACCTAGTGATAAAGGATATAAAAATATAAAAGGATGTATTGATAAATTATTTTTATGTTATAAAGAAAAAAATCAATTCTTTGAGCTTCAGTTAAAAAGTTATTTATTTGAACTTTTTTATATTTTTTTTGAAGAATCTTTTGAAATACATAATTATTCAACAAAAATTAAAGATAATACAATAGATAATATAAAAACTGTTTTAGAGTATATAAAATTAAATTATATGAAAGAAATAACCATTAAAGATTTAGCAAATATTATTAATTTTAGTGAACATTATTTTATGAAATTCTTTAAAAAATATATGGGGATAACTTGTGTTGATTATATTAATGACTATAGGCTTAATATAGCAACTAACTTATTAGAAACTACAGATATTCCAATAATGGAAATAGCAAATAAAGTAGGAGTTAGTAATGTTTCTTACTTTAATAGAATATTTAAAAAGAAATTTAATTTAACACCAAAAGAATATAGAAAAAATTTAAAAAACATTAAGATGGAGGATTAATTTTATGAAAGGGAAAGAACTAAAAATAAATGAAAAAACATCTTTATTTCACTTAACTTGGCCAATATTTATTGAATCCCTTCTTGCTATGCTTATAGGAAATGTTGACTCCCTTATGCTTAGTAATTATTCAGAAACTGCTGTTGGTGGAATAGGTAATGCAAATCAAATATTATACTTTCTTACACTAGCTTTTAGTATAATAGCAAGTGCTTCAGGAGTAGTTGTAGCACAATATTTAGGAGCAAAGTTAAAGGATAAAATAAGTGAAATATATACAGTTTCAATTTTCTTTAATTTAGTTATAAGTGGAATTATAAGTTTAATAATATTTTTATTTAGCTCTTTAATATTTAAAATTATGAAAGTTCCAGCAGAGCTTTTACCAGATGCAACAAGCTATATGAAAATATTAGGTGGTTTTATATTTTTACAAGCACTTTTTAATGTATTTGCTCAAATTTTTAGAAGTAATGGATTAACTAAGGTAGGTATGTATATTTCTCTTGCAGTAAATATATTAAATATTATAGGAAACTATATATTCTTATATGGACCTTTAAGTTTTTTAGATTTAGGAGTAACAGGAGTAGCTATTTCAAGTGTATTTAGTAGATTTATAGCTGTTATTATAGCAATTTATTTCTTTGTTAAACATATTGAAGGTACTATTTCTTTAAAATATTTAAAGCCTTTTCCAATAAAAACTTTAAAGAAGCTTTTAAAAATAGGTATACCAACAGCAGGAGAGAGTATTTCATATAGTATATCCCAATTATTTATTATGTCTTTTGTTAATGTTTTAGGACTAGTTGCAGTAAATGCAAAGGTATATTCATCACTTTTAAGTAATTTTTGTTATCTTTACTCAACAGCAGTAGCTCAAGCTACACAAATTATTGTTGGACATTGTGTTGGAGCAGGAAATGAAGATGGAGCTTATAGAAGAGTTTTAAAAACATTAAAATCTGCTATAGTTATTTCTGTAGGGATGGCAACATTAATGTATTTTATAAGTCCATATGCTCTTAGAATTTTTACAAGAAATGAAGAAATTTTAACTTTAGGTTCTAAAGTTATGCTTATTGGAATTATATTAGAAATTGGACGTTCAACAAATTTAGTAGTAATAAACAGTATGAGAGCAGCAGGGGATATAAAATTCCCAACTTACTTAGGAATGGCATCAATGTGGGGTGTTTCAGTATTATTTAGTTATATATTTGGTATAAAATTAGGACTAGGTCTTGTTGGAATATGGATAGCAATGGCTATGGATGAATGTATAAGAGGAATTATAGTACTTATAAGATGGAAGAAAGGAACTTGGAGAGGAAAAAGCGTTGTAACAAAATAATTTTTAAATAAAAAAAGTTGTCGTATTTTAAATACGGCAACCTTTTTTAATTTAGTTTAAAATTCTTCTTGCTCTCCAGAATTTATAAACTGGAGCAACCTTTACTACATCTCCGGTTTGTGGAGCATGAATCATTTGTCCATTACCTATATATATTCCAACATGTCCAGCGTGAGGGAATACTAAATCTCCAGGTTGTAATTCAGAATAAGATACCTCACGGCCAGAGCCTATTTGAGAATAGGTATCGCCACCTATCCATATACCTGTAACTGTTTTATAAACATAAGATGTAAATCCTGAACAATCAAAGTTATCAGGTCCTTTTGCACCCCAAACATAAGCTTTTCCTAAATGTTTATAAGCTTCATTTACTATTGCTTGAGCACTTCCACTAGTTGTAATACCAGATGAGCTTGATGAATCTGATGAACTTGAAGAATTTGAATTTGAATTTGAATTAGATGAAGAAGAGTTTGAACTTGAGTTAGATGAACTACTGTCACCTCTATTAATTTGACTTTGTCTTTCTTCTTCTTCTCTTTGTAATTGAGCTTGTCTTTCAGCTTCTTCAGCTTTCTTTCTTTCCTCTTCAGCCTTCTTTTCTTCTCTTACAGGCTTTGCATATTCAATAGCATCATTGATTTTTTCTTCTACAGTAGGGCTTTTAATTTGATTATCTCTAACTAATCTTAAATTAGTTATTGCATTATCTAAATCTGTATAAGAACTGTCTGAATTATAACAAACGTCTATTTGAGCTTGTACTAACTCTAATTCTAAAACAGATAGATATTCAGCATCAAATTTTTCTTGCTCTTCTTTAGCTTTAGCTACAAGATTTTCTTGCTCAGCCTTATTTTCTTCAACTTCTTTAGATTGTTTTTTAACTTCTTCATTAAGAGCTTCAGTTTCAGAAACTTTTTCATCTAAAGATGCTACCTTTTCATCTAGTGACTTCTTTGTATTTTTTACATCTTCAATCATTTCTTGATCTAATTGAACTACTTTATTAGCAGCATTTATTTTAGATATTAAATCTCCAAAGCTTTGAGCACTAAATATTAAGGTTATGTAATCAGTTGTTCCGCCAGATTTATAGATTTCTCTAAGTCTTTCTCCTAGAATATCTTCTTTATCTGCAATATCTTGTTTAACCTTTTCTATTTCTTTTTCAGTAAGCTCTATTTGATCATTAAGATTTTCAATTTCTCTTTGATTATTTTCCATTTCATTAGTTAACTTTACCATTTCGCTATCTAATGTTTGAATCTTTTCATTTATCTCTGCAATATTAGCTTCAATAGCAGCATATTTATTTCTAGCATCCTCAACTTCTTGTGGTGTTGCACTTACAGATACTATTGGTAATAATGATGATATGGTCATAACTCCTATAATAACCATAGATATAAATTTTTTCTTCATTAATATACGGGTCTTGTTTTGACCTTCCTCCCTTCATATTTAAATTGAGTGATATAAAACACTCTTACAAGTACAAGAATACTACAAAATTAATATCAAATCAAGAAGAAGGAGCAGTTTTTTAATAAATTATCATGGAAAAACCACTAGTATATGGATAAAAAGTAAACTATCAACCAAAAATAAAGAGGTTTTAAATAGTATATTAAGTTATTAAGGACATTCATTTAAATAAAAAGATTTTAGAAAAAATTTCTTAAAAAAATAAAGTTTTCTAAAAAAAAACTTAAATTATTTAAAAAAACTATTTACATATTAGAAAAAATAATGTATATTTTAAATAAGTTAAAATTAAAAACAAAAAAACATTGAAAGGACTAAATGCTTATGGATCAAAATAAAAATTTAGAAAGCAATGGCGCTTTAGGAATGTACAGTCCACAGTTTGAGCATGATAATTGTGGTATAGGAGCTATAGTCAATATAAAGGGTATTAAAACTCATGAGACCGTAGCAAATGCATTAAAGATTGTTGAAAATTTAGAACATAGAGCCGGCAAAGATGCCGAGGGAAAGACTGGAGACGGAGTAGGTATTCTATTACAGATATCACATAAATTCTTCGTTAAAGCAGTTGAATCCCTCGGCATTTTTTTGGGTAATGAAAGAGATTATGGAATAGGGATGTTCTTCTTCCCACAAGATGAATTAAAAAGAAATCAAGCAAAGAAAATGTTTGAAATAATAGTTGAAAAAGAAGGCTTAGAATTTTTAGGCTGGAGAGAAGTTCCAACAGACCCTTCAGTTTTAGGAAGCAAGGCAATTGATTGTATGCCATGTATAATGCAAGGATTTGTAAAAAGACCTAAAAATGTTAAGCAAGGTTTAGATTTTGATAGAAAGCTTTATATAGCTCGTAGAGTTTTTGAACAAAGTAATGATAATACTTATGTGGTTTCTTTATCAAGCCGTACAATAGTATATAAAGGAATGTTTTTAGTTGGACAATTACGTTTATTCTTTAAGGATTTACAAAGTCCTGATTATGAATCAGCTATAGCAATGGTTCATTCACGTTTCTCAACTAATACAAATCCTAGTTGGCAAAGGGCACATCCAAACAGATTTATGGTACATAATGGTGAAATTAATACCATTCGTGGAAATGCTGATAAAATGCTTGCAAGAGAAGAAACTATGTCATCTGAATATTTAAAAGATGAAATGTCTAAGGTTTTACCAGTAATAAATTCAGAAGGTTCAGACTCTGCAATGCTTGATAATACATTAGAGTTCTTAGTAATGAGTGGAATGGAATTACCTCTTGCAGTTATGATTACAATTCCAGAACCATGGAGTGGAGAAAATAATATAAGCCAAACTAAGAAAGATTTCTATCAATATTATGCAACTATGATGGAACCATGGGATGGACCAGCTTCAATATTATTTAGTGATGGAGATATAATGGGAGCAGTTCTTGATAGAAATGGACTTAGACCTTCTCGTTACTATATAACTGATGATGATTATTTAATACTTTCATCAGAAGTTGGTGTTTTAGATATAGACCCAGCTAAGATAGTTTTAAAAGATAGATTAAGACCAGGAAAAATGCTTCTTGTAGATACTGTTAAGGGTGAACTTATAGATGATGATGTATTAAAAGAACGTTATGCTTCAAGACAACCTTATGGTGAATGGTTAGACAATAATCTTTTAAGACTTAAGGATTTAAAAATACCTAATAAAAAGGTACAAGAATATTCTAAAGAAGAAAGAGCAAGACTTCAAAAAGCCTTTGGATATACTTATGAAGACTTTAAAACTTCTATACTTCCAATGGCTAAAAATGGAGCAGAGTCAGTTGCTGCAATGGGTGTAGATAGCCCAATACCAGTACTTTCAAAAATGCATCAACCATTATTTAATTACTTTAAGCAATTATTTGCTCAAGTAACAAATCCACCAATAGATGCAATAAGAGAAGAAATAGTTACTTCAACTTCTGTATATATAGGAGAAGATGGAAATTTATTAGAAGAATGTCCAGAAAATTGTAGAGTATTAAAGATTAATAATCCAATACTTACTAGTACAGATTTATTAAAAATTAAAACTATGGATGTTGAAGGATTTAAAGTAAGAGTTATTCCAATACTTTACTATAAAAATACAAGCTTAGAAAAGGCAATTGAACATTTATTTGTAGAAGCAGATAGAGCTTATAGAGATGGAGCTAATATATTAATATTATCTGACCGTGGAGTAGATGAAAACCACGTTGCAATACCTTCATTATTAGCTGTATCAGCTCTTCAACAACACTTAGTTAAAACTAAGAAGAGAACAGCTGTAGCTATGATACTTGAAAGTGGAGAACCAAGAGAAGTTCATCATTTTGCAACACTTTTAGGTTATGGTGCATGTGCAATTAATCCTTATTTAGCACAAGATAGCATTAAGCAATTAATAGATAATAACATGTTAGATAAAGATTACTATGCTGCAGTAAATGATTATAATGATGCAGTACTTCATGGAATTGTAAAGATAGCTTCTAAAATGGGTATATCTACAATTCAAAGTTATCAAGGCTCTCAAATATTTGAAGCAATTGGTATAAATTCAGATGTAATAAATAAATACTTCACAAATACAGTAAGTAGAATAGAAGGAATAAGTTTAAAGGATATAGAAAATGATGTTGATTACTTACATTCATCAGCTTTTGATCCACTAGAGCTTAAGGTTGATTTAACATTAGATAGTGTTGGAAGCCATAAGTTTAGAAGTGGAAAAGAAGAACATTTATATAATCCAAAGACAATTCATCTTTTACAACAAGCTACAAGAACTGGAGATTATGAATTATTTAAAGAATATACATCTTTAATTAATAAAGAAACAACTCCTATGAATTTAAGAGGATTATTAGAATTTAATTATCCAGAAGAAGGAATTCCAATAGAACAAGTAGAAAGTGTTGATTCTATTGTAAAAAGATTTAAAACTGGTGCTATGAGTTATGGTTCTATTTCAAAGGAAGCCCATGAAACATTAGCTATTGCTATGAACACTATTCATGGTAAATCAAATAGTGGTGAAGGTGGAGAAGATTTAGAAAGATTAACTGTTGGACCAGATGGACTTAACAGATGTTCTGCAATTAAGCAAGTTGCATCAGGGAGATTTGGAGTTACTTCAAAATATCTTACAAGTGCAAAAGAAATTCAAATTAAAATGGCACAAGGTGCAAAACCAGGTGAAGGTGGACAACTTCCAGCAGGAAAGGTATATCCATGGATAGCAAAAACTAGACACTCAACTCCTGGAGTAGGTTTAATATCACCACCACCACATCATGATATTTACTCAATAGAAGATTTAGCTCAACTAATTTATGACTGTAAAAATGCAAATAAAGATGCAAGAATATCAGTAAAATTAGTTTCAGAAGCTGGTGTTGGTACAGTAGCTGCTGGTGTTGCAAAAGCTGGGGCTCAAGTAATTTTAGTATCAGGTTATGATGGAGGAACAGGTGCTGCTCCAAGAAACTCTATTTATAATGCTGGACTTCCATGGGAACTTGGCTTAGCAGAAACTCATCAAACATTAATAAAGAATGGATTAAGAAATAAAGTTATTATTGAAACTGATGGTAAGCTTATGAGTGGACGTGATGTTGCAATTGCAGCACTTTTAGGAGCAGAAGAATTTGGATTTGCTACAGCACCACTTGTTACTTTAGGATGTGTAATGATGAGAGTTTGTAACTTAGATACATGTCCAGTTGGTATAGCTACTCAAAATCCAGAACTTAGAAAGAGATTTAAAGGTAAGCCAGAGTATGTAATAAACTTTATGAGATTTATTGCAGAAGAATTAAGAGAATATATGGCAAAACTTGGAGTTAGAACTGTTGATGAATTAGTAGGAAGAACTGATTTATTAAGACAAAGAACAGATATTGAAGGTAATGCTAGCAAAGTAAACCTATCAAAGATATTAAATAACCCATTTGCAGGAGAAGACTATAGTATTCACTACAATGATAAGCAAGTTTATGATTTTGAACTTGAAAAGACTGTAGATGAAAGAGTACTTCTTAAGAAATTAAAATCTGCAATACAAAATAAGCAAAAGAGAAAAGTTGAAATAGATGTTACAAACATTGATAGAACTTTAGGAACTATATTAGGTTCTGAAATAACTAAGAAATATTATAATACTTTAGATGATGATTTATTTACTGTTAAATGTCATGGTAGTGGCGGACAAAGCTTTGGTGCTTTCATTCCTAAGGGATTAACTTTAGAACTTGTAGGAGATAGTAATGACTATTTTGGTAAGGGATTATCTGGTGGTAACTTAGTTGTATACCCTCAATCTAATGTTAAATTTAAAGAAGATGAAAATATTATAATAGGTAACGTTGCTTTATATGGAGCTACAAGTGGTAAGGCATTTATAAATGGAGTTGCAGGGGAAAGATTCTGTGTTAGAAACTCAGGGGCAACTGCTGTTGTTGAAGGTGTTGGAGAACATGGTTGTGAATATATGACAGGAGGAAGAGTTGTAATACTAGGTAAGACTGGTAAAAACTTTGCTGCTGGTATGAGTGGTGGTATAGCTTATGTTCTTGATGAAGATAGAGATTTATATACAAGATTAAATAAGAGCCTTGTTTCTTTAGAAGCTGTAACATCAAAATATGATGTTTTAGAACTTAAAGAGTTAATACAAGAACATGTTGAACGTACAAATTCAACAAAGGGTAAAGAAATACTAGATAACTTTGGAGATTACCTACCTAAGTTTAAGAAAATAATACCACATGATTATAAGCGTATGCTTAATGCTATTGTTCAAATGGAAGAAAAGGGCTTAAGCTCAGAACAAGCACAAATTGAAGCATTCTATGCTAATACAAGAAAGTAGGAGGTAGGAAAATATGGGAAAACCAACAGGTTTTTTAGAATATGAACGTGAAGATAGTCCAGCAGTAGAACCATTAGAAAGAATTAAAAATTTTAATGAGTTTCATGAATTAATGCCTGATGAAAAGAGAAGAGTTCAAGGAGCTCGTTGCATGGATTGTGGAGTACCTTTTTGTCAATCAGGTATGATATTAAATGGGGCAGGTACAGGCTGCCCTCTTCATAACCTAATACCAGAATGGAATGATTTGGTATATACAGGAAATGATGAACAAGCATTAAATCGTCTTTTAAAGACAAGTAATTTCCCAGAATTCACATCAAGAGTATGTCCTGCACTTTGTGAAGCAGCATGTACATGTGGTCTTAATGGAAAGGCTGTTTCTACTAAAGAAAATGAAAGAGGAATTATAGAAAATGCTTATGCAAAGGGATTAATAAAGCCACAACCTCCAAAGGTTAGAACTGGCAAAAAAATTGCTATAGTAGGTTCTGGTCCTTCAGGCCTTGCAGCAGCAGACCAATTAAATAAAAGAGGACATGAGGTAACTGTATATGAAAGAGAAGACCGTGTAGGTGGACTTTTAATGTATGGTATTCCAAATATGAAGCTTGAAAAACATATTATTGATAGAAAAATAAATTTAATGAAAGAAGAAGGAGTTAAATTTATAACTAATGCAGATATAGGAACAAACTATAAGGCCTCAAAGCTTATGAGAGAATATGATAGTGTAATTTTAGCTTGTGGTGCTTCTAATCCAAGAGATATAAATGTTCCAGGAAGAGAAGCTAAGGGAATATATTTTGCAGTAGATTTCTTAAAATCCACAACAAAAAGCCTTTTAAATTCAAATTTACAAGATGGAAACTTTATATCTGCAAAGGATAAAAAGGTTGTTATAATAGGTGGAGGAGACACTGGTAATGACTGTGTTGGAACATCAATTAGACATGGTGCTTTATCAGTTACTCAATTAGAAATGATGCCAAAACTTCCAGATTCTCGTGCAGAAAATAATCCATGGCCACAATGGCCAAGAGTCTGCAAAACAGACTATGGTCAAGAAGAAGCTATAGCTGTATTTGGACATGACCCTAGAATATATCAGACAACAGTAAAAGAATTTATAGCTAATGAAGCAGGAGAATTAACAAAGCTTAAACTTGTAAAACTTCAAAGCAAAAAAAATGAAGAAACAGGAAGAATGTACATGGCAGAAGTTGAAGGTTCTGAATATGAAATAGAAGCAGATTTAGTTCTTATAGCAGCAGGATTTTTAGGAAGTCAAAGCTATGTTACAAAAGCTTTCAATGTAGATGTTAATGAACGTACAAATGTATTAACAGAACCAGGAAAATATGAGACTTCAGTAGAAAATGTATTTGTTACTGGAGATATGCACAGAGGTCAATCTTTAGTTGTATGGGCAATTAGAGAAGGAAGAGAAGTTGCAAGAGAAGTAGATAAAAAATTAATGGGATATACTAGCTTAGAATAAAAAAAAGAACTACCACATAAAAAAAAGGCGTGGTAGTTTTTTTTATCATACATTTTCTTACAAATTCTGTTTTGCTTACAAAATTTGAAAATAAGTTTGTTTTAAAATTTAAAAATTCATTTGCAAAATAATCATATTCATCTATTATTACATAAATAGGTTTATCTATTTTAAATCTTATTTTGCCTAAAAACATATTAAAAGTATCAGTAATAAGTCCAGAAAAATTAAATTTTAAACCTTAATTATTTATTTTATTATATATTATTGCTTAGTTTTTATAAATTTATACTCTAAATCAAATTGTTTTATATGAATTTTAATAAACAAAATGTTAAATTATATATTTTCAGAAAATATATAATAATATATAATTAGGTTATTAATAGACTTTTATAATAAGGATATTTATTAAATAAATGAAAAGGTGAAAAGCATGGAAAAAATATCAGCAAAGTATATGCTAAAGTATATAGATTATTTTAGAAAAGATAATATAAAGTTATATGCAATAGAAGAAAAAAATGGAATATACTATCCAGCCTATGATAAAACTTTTATACAATTTGAAGAAGATTTTAGAAACTCAGAGCTTATAGATTATAATTTTAAATTTATAATAGGTAAATTAAGTGATTTTCAAGACACTCTTTACAATTTAATTCCTATATGTGAATATCCTGTTTTAAAAGTTCTTTTTACATATTATATTATGATAGAAAATGAACGAGATGGAGCTTGGATTGAAGAGATAGAAAATAAAACTTTTTTAAAGCTTTTATTAAGGCTTCAAGAACTTTTAGAAGGAAAAGAAAAGGAAGGAATTAATCATATTAGTATAGAGAAAAAGTCTGGAGAAGAAATTTTCACTTATGATAATAAAGCCTTACCTTATACATTAAAAGATTTTTGGTCCTTTCAATATTCAAATTTAATATCTTCTAAAATAAGAGATGATATAAGTAAGTTTATTGTAGCAAAGGCACTAAAAATTACAGATAGAAAATTTCAATATTTTGATGGACATGATTTAACTTCAAAGGAAGGAATACCAATAGATGTAAGGTCAGCTTCATATATTACTTCACAAGAAGAGGAAGATACAAAGGAAATAAGCTTTAATATAGGAAAATCAAGAAAAGGGTTTATTTATGTATTTTGTGTATTGTCCCATAGAACAAAAGAAGACTTAAATCCTTTAAATATAAATCAATGGGAATTCTATATTACAACTAAAAGTAATTTAGAAAAAATATTAGATGGGGATGAAGAAATAACATTAAAAAAATTAATTTTAAATAATGCAATAGAAAGTGAATATGAAAATCTTTATAAGGATATTATAAAACTATGTTCAAAGGAAATAAGAAATAATAAAAGATAGTATGTTATTAAGGAAACAATAGAAATTTATATGAATAATATAAATTATAATCTTTTAGAAGGTGAATAAATTGAATCCTTATGAGTTAATAATGTTAATAAAGAAAAGAATGCAAGACCCTGTGTTTGCTCAAAAATTTAATGCATTAATAAATGAACTTAATAATATACCAGGACTTCAACAAGAAGTTATTAAGATAGCACAAATAAATGATGATAAAAAAAGACAAAGAGCAATAGATAGACTTCCAAGCAAGGTAAAAAGAACAGTAAATGAAATGTTTCAGCTTTTAAATAGCTAAAATCTAAAATGTGTCAGCTTGAAGATATAATAATTTTCAAGCTGATAAAAGTTAGATATAAGGAATTCTATATAATAAGGAAGGGATTTTTATGTTTGAGTTTATAAAAAAATCAGATTATGAAATATTAAAATACATAAATAAACATATGAAATGTAAGTTTTTAGATAAGGTTATGCCTATTATAACAGGTCTTGGAAATGGTGGACTTGTATGGATACTTATAGCTGTGATTATGTTAAAAAAAGGAAAATATAGATTTGGCTTAGCAATACTTCTAGCAATAGCCTCTTCAGCAGGTATAGTTGAAGGGATAATAAAACCAATTGTAAGAAGAAGTAGACCATTTTTTAGAGAATCTAAAGAAGCAGAGCTTTTAATAAAAAAACCTATAGGATATTCATTTCCTTCAGGACATTCAGCTTCCTCCTTTGCAGTAGCAGCAGTATGTATATCAGGAGGAATTCCCTTTGCACATTTGTTTTTAATTTTAGCTATATTAATTTCATTTTCAAGGATGTACTTATTTGTACATTATCCAACTGATGTAGTTTGTGGTGGAATTTTTGGAATTATAATAGGATATATAATTTCATTTTATATTATATAAAGAAAAAATTTACAGAAATTTAATATAATAAACATAAAAAATATAGTATAATAAAAATTACTTATTTAATTATAATTTTTTAGGAGGAAAAAATGAATATTATTAATATTATAGGTGGATTTTTTATGGCACTAGCAGATAGTGTGCCAGGGGTTTCGGGAGGAACTATAGCTTTTATAATGGGTTTTTATGATGATTTTATAGGTTCTTTAGATGCACTTGTATCACCAGAGAAGGACAAAAAGAAAGCCATTAAATTTTTAATTAAGATTGGTATAGGATGGATTACAGGCTTTATATTAGCAGTTTTATTTATAACATCAGTATTTGAAAAGCATATATATGCTATAAGTTCATTATTTACAGGATTTATTATTTGTTCTATTCCATTAATTTATAAAGAAGAAAAGGAAACAATATCAGGAAAAGGTAAAGATATAATCTTTTTAATTATAGGAATAATAATAGTAGCTTTAATTACCTACTTTAACCCAAGTTCAAGTGGAGAAGGAGGAATGAACCTTGCTTTTCATAATTTAAATATAGGAAAAGTTATATATGTATTTATAGTTGGAATGATAGCAATATCAGCAATGATTTTACCTGGAATTTCAGGTTCAACATTACTTCTTATATTTGGCTTATATGCACCTATAATGAATGCTATAAAATCATTTTTAAAATTTGACTTTTCTTATACAGTAATATTAATTGTATTTGCATTAGGAATAATAGTAGGAATATGTTCAACAATAAAAATAATAGATTATTCTTTAGAAAAGTATAGATCAAAAGTTATATTTCTTGTTTTAGGTCTTATGATAGGTTCATTATATGCTATATTTATGGGACCAACTACTTTAGAAGTTCCACAAGATGCAATGACTTTTAAAAGCTTTAATATAATATTTTTTATTATAGGTGGAGCTTTAATTATAGGACTTGAAAAATTAAAAACAGTAATTTCAAAATAAAAGATTACTTAAAAAGGTTGTTTACAATAAAATTTATTGTAAATAATCTTTTTTTTTATAGGCAAGTAAAAATTTTTATATTAATATATTTGTTAAAATCTTATTTTAATTTTCTATGAATTTTATATTGATAAGTGATATCATTATATATATAATTAACAGGAAATATTTATTATTGGGGCGAAAAAATGAAAAATAGTGGTATTAAAAATTGGGTTATATTAATAATAGTATGTACTATATTAGCTTATTTAGGTGGAGATTTTCTTATTAGTGAAGAAGAACTTTTAGGGGAAAATGTGGAAGGAACTATGGAAATTCACTATTTAGATGTTGGGCAAGGAGACTCTACTTATATTAAAATGGGAGATTTTGATATGCTTATAGATGCAGGACCAACAAGTGAGGTAAATCATCTTCTTAAGCAACTGTCAGCTTTAAAGGTTAAAGATTTAGATGTAGTAATAGCAACTCATCCTCATGAAGACCATATTGGAGGAATGCCTGGAGTATTTGATACATATGAAGTGAAAAAATTTTATATGCCTAAGGCAACATATACAACAATGGCTTTTGAAAATTTAATTAATTCAGTAAAAAATGAAGGATTAAAAATAAAAACAATTAAAGAAGGTACAAAGATAAAGCTTGCTGAGGGAACTGTAATTAAAGCCTTTTCTCCAGGAGAAAAAAATTATGATAATCTTAATAATTATTCTCCTATAATGAAACTAACATTTGGAGAAACTACCTTTATGTTTACAGGAGATGCAGAAAGAATAGCAGAGGATGAGGTTTTATCAAAATATTCAGAAGAAGATTTAAAATCAGATGTAATAAAATTTGGTCATCATGGTTCAAATACATCCTCTACAGAGGATTTTATAAAAGCTGTATCACCTAAATATGGGATTTTAAGCTGTGGAGAGGATAATCCTTATGGACATCCTCGAAAAAAAACTTTAAAAACTATAGAAAAACATAATATAGAAGTATACCGTACAGATAAACAAGGACAAATAACAGCTATAAGTGATGGAGAAAATATTAAGTTTACTACTGAAAAATAGAATTGTTATTTAAAAGGAGAGCTAACTTTGGAAATTTATAAAGTAATAGATAAATTATATGAAACTAATAATGGTTCAAGGGAAGAATTAGAATTTTTATTAAATAATTTAAATGAGGATTCAAAAAAATATCTTATTGAAAAGGCTAATTTAACAAGAATGAAAACCTATGGAGATAAGGTATATCTTAGAGGACTTATTGAATTTACCAATTATTGTGTTAGAAATTGTACCTATTGTGGAATAAGAGCATTAAATAAAAATGCAGAAAGATATAGACTCACAATAGATGAAATATTAGAATGTGCAGAACTTGGAGATAAATTAGGTTATAAAACCTATGTACTTCAAGGAGGAGAAGACCCTTATTTTACAGATAATATAATGGTAGAAATAATATCAAAAATAAAGAAACGTTTCCCTGAAAATGCAATAACTATATCTTTAGGAGAAAGAAGCTATGAGTCTTATAAAAAGATGTTTGAAGCAGGAGCTGATAGATATCTTATAAGACATGAAACTGCAACAAAAGAACTTTATGAAAAGCTTCATCCAGGAGCAAGTTTTGAAAATAGAAGAAAGTGTCTTAAAGATTTAAAAGAAATAGGATATCAAATTGGATCAGGATTTATGATAGGGCTCCCAGGTCAAAAGGTTAGTGATTTAGTAAATGACCTTTTATATGTAAAGAAATTAAATCCTCATATGGTTGGAATTGGACCTTTTATATCCCATAAAGATACTCCTCTTAAAGATGAAAAAAATGGAACATTAGAAGATACAATAAATTTAATAGCAATTTTAAGACTTCTTTTACCATCTGCTTTAATACCAGCAACTACTTCCCTTGGAACAATAAATCCTTTAGGAAGAGAAATGGGAATTAAGGCAGGAGCAAATGTTGTAATGCCAAATCTTTCTCCAACAAGTGTAAGAAAAAAATATTCATTATATGATGGAAAGATATGTACAGGAGATGAAGCAGCAGAGTGTAGAAATTGTATTGAAGGAAGAATTAATAGAGCTGGCTTTAAGGTAGAAGTTTCAAGAGGGGACAATATAGAATGGAAAAGAGGGAAAGAAAATGAATAGTACACCTAATTCAAATAGAAAACATATAGTTATTTATGGAAAAACCAATGCAGGAAAATCATCTTTAATAAACAACTTAGTAAGACAAAATGTTGCTTTAGTTTCAAAAGAAGCTGGAACTACAACAGACCCAGTATTTAAGGCTATGGAGTTAATTCCTATAGGACCTGTTTTATTTATAGATAGTGCAGGAATTAATGATAAAACATCTTTAGGAGATTTAAGAGTTTCTAAAACTTTAGAATTATTAAAAAGAACAGATTTAGCTATTTATCTTATGGATGGAGAAGATATTGATGAAAAAGCTTTAAAAGATATGAAACTTCAGTTTAAAAAATTTAATATTCCATATATATTAGTAATTAATAAATGTGATAAATTAGATGAAGAAAAGCTTAAAACACTAAAAAATGAATATGAAAATGCTATATTTATCTCTGCACATAATAATAGTAATATAGATAAATTAAAAGAAAAAATTATAGATATTTTAAAGGAACAAGAAGAGGATGTTTCTTTAGTAGGAGAACTTCTTCCTTATGGCTCAAAGGTAATTATGGTAGTGCCTGTAGATTCAGAAGCACCAAAGGGAAGACTTATACTTCCACAGGTTCAATGTATAAGAGATTGCTTAGACCATGGAATTAAAAGTTATGTAGTAAGAGATACTGAGCTAAAAGAGGCTCTTAAAGAAATAAAAAATGTAGACTTAGTCATAACAGATTCTCAAGCCTTTAAAAATGTTGATGAAATAGTTCCTAAAAATATAAAATTAACAAGCTTTTCAATGCTTTTTGCAAGACAAAAGGGAGATATTAATGAATTCTTAAAAGGAGTAGAAGCTGTTAGAAATTTAAAACCTAAAGATAAAATACTTATATCAGAAAGTTGTACTCATAATACGTCCCATGAAGATATAGGAAGAGTTAAAATACCAAAGCTTCTTTCAAAATATGTTGGAGGGGATTTAGATATAACATTTAAAGTAGGTCATGAATTTCCAGAAGAAATAGAAGATTATAAACTTATAATACATTGTGGAGCTTGTATGGTAAATAGAAAAACAGTAGTTAATAGAATTAATTTATGTAAAGAAAAAGAAGTTCCTATAACTAATTATGGAGTTATATTATCATTTTTAACAAATACATTAGATAGAAGCAAAGTTATTTTTAATAAATTGTAGAAAAAATCTAAAAATTCTATACAAATTACTACAATTTAGGGGTATAATATATTAAAAGATTTTTAGAAAGGGGGAAGTTTATTAAAAATTTATTTTTTAATAAGCGAAATAATGAGTAATTGGATTAATGAATCAGTATTTTATCATGTTTATCCTTTAGGTTTTTGTGGAGCACCAAATAAAAATGATTGGGGTGAAACTGTTCCTAGAATAAAGAAGGTTATTGACTGGATACCACATTTAAAAAAAATAGGAGTTAATGCAATTTATTTTGGACCATTATTTGAATCTACAGAACATGGATATGATACAGCAGATTATAATAAGCTTGACAGAAGATTAGGAACAAATGAAGATTTTAAAGAAGTTTGTGATGAGTTACATAAAAATGGTATAAATGTTGTGGTTGATGGAGTATTTAACCATGTAGGAAGAGACTTTTGGGCTTTTAAAGATGTTCAAGCTAATAAACAAGATTCTAAGTATTGTGGATGGTTTGAAAATTTAAATTTTGGAGGTCCAAGCCCTATGGGAGACCCTTTCTGGTATGAAGGATGGGAAGGACACTATAATTTAGTTAAGCTTAATCTAAAAAATCAAGAGGTTGTAGATTATTTATTAAATTCAGTTGGAAACTGGATGGAGGAATATAAAATAGATGGTTTACGTCTTGATGTTGCTTATTGCATGGATGAAGACTTCTTTAGAAAGCTTAATGCTTATTGCAAAGGAAAGAGAGAAGATTTTTGGCTTATGGGAGAAATGGTTCATGGGGACTATGCAAGACTTGCAAAGCCTGGAATGTTAGATTCTGTAACTAACTATGAATGTTATAAAGGAATATATTCTTCACATAATGATAAAAACTATTTTGAAATAGCACATTCATTAAATCGTCAATTTGGAAGAGGAGGAATATATGAAAAAATATATACCTATAATTTTGTAGATAACCATGATGTTAATCGTATAGGAAGTGTTTTAAGTAACGAAAACTATATATATAATGTATATACTATTTTATATACAATGCCAGGAGTTCCATCTATATATTATGGAAGTGAATGGGCAATTAAAGGAATGAAATCAAATGGTTCAGATGCACCTATACGTCCATGTTTAGAATTAAATAATATGGATGATAATTGTAAGTTAATTAAACATTTAGAAAGATTAGCTTATGCAAGAAAGAATTCTTATCCTTTAAAATATGGAAGCTATGAGCAGGTATTAGTTAGAAATCAACAATTTGTTTTTTGCAGAGTTTCTGGAGATGACAGAGCATATATAGCAGTTAATTTAAGTGATAATGATGAATACTTAAACTTTAATGTAAACAAAAATGAAGAATTTAAGGATTTATTAACTGGAGAAAGTATAGGTGTAAATAATTATAATGTAAATATTAAGGTACCAGCTTTTAGTGGAAAAATTTTAGTAGTAGCAAGTTCTTTGAAAGAAGAATTTGAAGAGAAAAAAGAAGTTAAAGTAGAAGAAGTTAAAGTAGAAGAAGTTATTGAAGAGAAGAAAGAAGAAACTTTAGAAAATAAAGAAGATGTTTTAAAAGAAAAAAAATGTGAAGAAAAAATATTACAAGAAGAAATTAAAGAAGCAAAAGTAGTTTCAAATTTAGAAGAAGAAAAAACAATTTCAGAAGAAGAAACTAAAGAAGCAAGAATAAAAATATTAAATGATAAGTTAGATGCACTTCAAACTCTTATAAATGATTTAAGAAAAGAAGTAGAGGAATTAAAGAAATAAGAATATTAAGCAGAAGCAAAAAAATAATAGAACTGTTTTATTAAGAAATATTAATGTAGAGTATTGTATTAAGATGTTATTATGCAATATTTATTTTGAAATTTCTTTTTGGCATGGTTCTATTTTTTTGTGATAAAGTTTATATAACTAAATAAAGAAACAAGAAGTGATAAAATTTTGATGAAGAAATATAAAAAATATGTCGAGAAAAATTTAAATGAAATCAATTACTTTAATTTTATTGACTTTAGAGGAAAATACGGTAAAATAAATTATGAAAAGAATTTCATAAGGAGATGGGAAAATATGAAGAATTTTAAAAAATTGTTTGCTTTTCTTTTAGCTTTTGTTTTTGTAGCAGCTTTAATAAAAGTTCCATTTACAACAAAAGCAGATGAAGCAACACCACAATCAGTGATTGTAAAGATTAAATATTCAAGAGCTGATAATGATTATTCAAATTGGGATGTTTGGACATGGGATGATAAAGGAAATCCTGGTACAGCAAAAGAATTTCAAGGGGTAGATAGCGAAGGAGCTTATTTAATACTTGAAACAACATCAGATTCAAATTTAGGTTTTATAATAAGAAAAAAAGATTGGTCTGATAAATTTGTTAATGAAGATGTAAAGCCTGACTTATCACAAGGAGATGTTGAATATTTAGCTGTTTTATCAGAAGATGGAAGCAGAAATTTATCAACTAGAGAATTTAAAAAGGCATTTGACAAGGTTACTTTAAATCTACACTACTATAGATTTGATGAAGATTATACTAATTGGGATTTATGGGCATGGGCACCAGAAGGAAACAATTATGAGTTTACTGATGACGATTTCGGTAAGGTTACCACAGCAGAATTTTCTAATGTAGATGAAAATACTGAAGTAGGATTTATAGTAAGAAAGAATGACTGGTCTCAAAAAGACTGGGAAGCTGACAGATATATAAATAAAGCTTATATGAATGCTGATGGAGTAGTTGATGCTTACATAGTAAGTGGACAAGAAAAAGTTTACTATACTAAAGAAGCTGCACTTGAAGCAATTGAAATTGCTAAAAATCCTAGAGTTACTGAAGCAAATATAAATGGATTAAGAGAAGTTCAATTTGCTGTTAACAGTAAAGTAGGAGAAGATTTAGTTTTAAAAATAACTTCATCAGATGGAGAAGAAGTTTCATATGAAAGTATTGAATTAGATGAATCAGGATTATCTGGTATAGTTTATTTATCAGAAGATTTAGATTTAAATAAGAATTATACATTAGAAATTGAAGGTTTAGAAGGAAAACAATTAATGCCAGGTAAGGTATATGATAGCGAAGAATTTGCTAAAGCTTATACTTACAATGGAGAATTAGGCGCAGTTTACAGTAAACTTGGTACAACATTTACACTTTGGGCACCAACAGCTTCTGATGTAAAGGTAGCTTTATATGGAACTGATGGTAAAAACATTGGAGAAGCTGAAAAAGTACTTCCAATGACTAAAGGTGAAAATGGTTCTTGGTCACTTAACTTAGCTGGAGACCAAAAAGGTCAATTCTATAACTATTTAGTAACAATTGATGGAACTACTAATGAAGTAGTAGACCCATATGCAAAAGCAGTTGGAGTTAATGGTAAACAAGGTATGGTTGTAGATTTAGCTTCAACAAATCCAGAAGGATGGGATGAAGATATAAAACCAGTACTTGAAGACCCAACAGATGCAGTTATTTATGAAATGCACATAAGAGATTTCTCTATTTCAGATAACTCAGGAATATCACTTGAATATCAAGGTAAATATAATGGTGTATGGCAAGAAGGAACTACAATTCCAGGAACTGATGTTAAGACTGGAGTAGACCACTTAAAAGAATTAGGAGTAAATGTTGTTCATATACTTCCAACATTTGACCATCAATCAATTGATGAAACTAAGTTAGATGTTCCTCAATTTAACTGGGGATATGACCCTAAAAACTACAATGTACCAGAAGGTTCTTATTCATCTGACCCATATACTGGAACAATAAGAATTGAAGAATTTAAGAAAATGGTTCAAGAACTTCACAAAAATGGAATAAGAGTAGTTATGGACGTTGTTTATAACCATACTGGAGCTACTTTAGATTCAAATCTTAACTTAGCAGTTCCAAATTATTATTACAGACAAGCTGCAAATGGAAACTTCTCAAATGGTTCAGGTTGTGGAAATGAAACAGCATCAGAACGTTCAATGGTTAGAAAGTTTATGGTGGATTCAGTAACTTATTGGGCAAAGGAATACCACATAGATGGATTTAGATTTGACCTTATGGGATTACATGATATAGACACAATGAAAGAAATAAGAACTGAATTAAATAAAATTGATGATTCAATTCTTATGTATGGTGAAGGATGGACTGGTGGAGAATCTCCATTAGCACAAGACAAGGCTGCTCTTAAAGCAAATACAACTCAATATGGTGATTTACAAATAGCTGCATTTAGTGATGACATAAGAGATGGTATAAAGGGACATGTATTTACAGCAACAGCTCCAGCATTTATTAATGGTGGACAAGGATTTGAAGAAACAATTAAATTTGGTATTGTAGCTTCAACACCAAATGACCAAGTTGATTCAAGTAAGGTTGCAAACAAAACTAAAGCTTGGGCAAATGAACCATATCAAACAATAAACTACGCTTCAGCTCATGATAACTTTACTTTATGGGATAAGTTACAAACAACTAATCCAGAAGCTTCAAGAGATGAATTGGTTCAAATGAACAAAATGTCAGCTGCAATAATTTATACTTCACAAGGTATACCATTTATGCAAGCTGGTGAAGAAATGGCAAGAACAAAAGTTAATGCAGATGGAACATTTAATGAAAACAGCTATAATGCACCAGATTCAGTTAACCAAATTGATTGGGAAAGAAAAGTAGAATATAGTGATTTATATGATTACTATAAGGGCTTAATTTCTATGAGAAAAGCTCACAAAGCATTTAGAATGAACAGTACTGAAGATATTCAAAAGAGTATTAACTTCTTAGACAAACAACTTGAACTTCCAGCTAATGTTGTAGGATATACATTAAGTGGAGAAGCTTCAAATGATGTTTGGAAAAACATAATGGTAGTATTTAATGCAAATGATACAGATGTTGAAATTCCACTTTACAATGGAGATTTAGATTGGGAAATTGTTGTTAATGGAGAAACTGCAGGAGTTAAATCTTTAGGAAGCATAAAAGGTTCAGAAGGTTTTGTAGTAGTTCCAGCACATACTTCTTATGTTTTAGTTGATAAAGAAAGTTATGAAGCATCAATAGCTGATAACAATAACCCATCAGATGATGATAACAATAATGACAATAATAATCCATCAGATGATGATAAGAACAATAATAATAACAATAATCCATCAACTGGTGATAATAACAACAATAATTCTTCAAATACTAATAATTCAGGTTCATCAAATGCACCATCTAAAACTGGAGATTCTAATAATATAATTTTAGTTTTAGCTTTAATTGGAATTTCAGCAGCAGGAGTTATAGTATTTTCTAGAAAGAAAAAGATATCTTAATAAAAATAAGATTTAAAAAAAGATGGCTTATTTAGCCATCTTTTTTTGTATTACATAATAAATTTAGCAGAAAAAACAAATTAGACTCATTTATGCTATATAAAAAATATCTTTTTATATTTATACTTAAAATATACTAAAAATGTATATGGAGGTAGTGTATGAGATATGAATCATAGGAAAAGGAATCTATAAATAAAGAGTATGCAAGTGAAATGGAGTGGAAGTAAAATGAAAAATATAGACAAAGAATTAATCGATTGGGCAATAAATAAGATAAAAAGTGAGTATAAAGAGGATATAGCATTATTAATCGGACAAGTAGGTGCCTGCAAAACTCCTGATGATGAGCAAAATATGTCATTTGATTTTTTTGTTCCAGCTACTGAAAGAGGAAATAACTTGGCTACAACTTTTATTATTGAAGATATGGGATATGACTTATACCCTATATCTTGGGAACGTCTTGAAGGAATTGCAAATTTTAATGAGCCACGAATGATTTTTGCAGTTGCTAAGGGTGAAGTTATTTATGCAAAAACTGAAGAGTATAGAAAAAGATTTAATGATATTAAAATAAAAATAAAGAATAATTTAAAAAATCCTAAATTTACATTTAATAAAGCACTAGAATTTTTAAATACAGCAATGGAGATTTATCAAACCATGATGTTTGAAGATTCATTATGTGCAGTTAGAAAAGCAGCTGGTGGAATTAGTTGTTATCTTATGAATGCTATTGCAATAATAAATGGTCATTATCTTGTTAATGGATATGGAAATTTAACTTTGGAAATGAGAAATATGAAAGAAATTCCTAAAAATTATGAAAAAATCTACAATGACATACTTTTAGCTAATTCTATTGAGGAGTTACAAAATAAAAGTCATGAACTAATAAAAACTACAAGAGATTTTTTTATAATTCATAAACCAGATAATAATAAAAAAAATATAAATGAGCTTATTAATTATGATGATTTAGCTTCATGGTATCAAGAAGCACGATATTCTTTCCGTAAAATTGAATATTATTCAGAACATAAGTCCATTGAAGATTGTTTTTTACTAGGCTGTTACTTACAAATAGAATTTGATGCAATTAAGGAAGATTTTAATCTTAAAGAAATGGACCTTCTTGGTAGTTTCAATGGTGCTCATTTAAATGAATTTGCTGCAAAGGCAAAAAGTTTAGAGAATTATTTACTTAAAGTATTAAAAGAAAATAATGCTTCGTTAAAGATATATCATGATTATAATGAATTTATAAAGGAAAATTAGCATATAAGGAGGTGGCATACATTGAAGTATCGTAATGCAGCACATATCTTGCCAGATGAATTATTAAAAGAAATTCAAAAGTATGCTGCTGGAGAGGCAATTTATATTCCTAAGATACAGGAAAAGAAAAAATGGGGTGAAAGTTCTGGGGCAAGAAGTTTTTATAATGAAAGAAATAAAAAGATTTGTAAAGAATTTGATAGTGGAATTAGTATTGAAAATCTTGCAGAAAAATATGGATTGTCAGTAGACAGTATCAAGAGAATTGTATATAGAAATCGTAAATAAAAAATATACCTATCATAATTGGTAGGTATATTTTTTTATATAAAAGAATAGCTAAAGTTTTCATATTATAAAAATTCGAGCGAATATGACAAAAATGTCTATGCATATAAGTCGAAATATGTTAATATATAGAGGAAGAGAAAAATTTTCTGAAAAGAGGTGGGGTAATTGGTTATATATGAAGATTTATTAAACTTAAAAGAGTATAAAAGTGCCTTAGGGCAAAATGAATTAAA
>ONGV01000135.1 GCA_900317445.1 uncultured Eubacteriales bacterium
GAAAATGCTTTGAAAAAGGATAATAAAGAAATGTGTTGTTTTATTATAAATAAAATGAAAGAAGAAAAGAATGTAATAGATTTTATAAACTTAAAAGCATTAGAAAAAATGCAAAATTATGATTATGAATATTATGGATTAAAACTTATATCAAATGAAAACACAGAGGAAGAACTTAATAAACTTCATAAGAAGTGGACTATAGAAAATTTACGAGAAAAAGGGTATAATTTAGATATATTCCATTAAACTTTTTAAAAGAAAGGTGAGTACTTTGAAAAACAATATAGAAAATTTTACAATAAAATCAAAAAAAGATGATTTAAATTTAAGCCTAATTAAGGTTACACCAAAGGACAAAAAATTAAAAGGAATACTTCAAGTTGCCCATGGAATGAGTGAACATAAAGAGCGTTACTTACCTTTTTTAGATTATATGAGCAGTTTAGGATATGTGTGTATTATAAATGACCATAGAGGACATGGAAAAAGTGTAAAATCTATAGAAGACTTAGGATATTTTTATGATAATGGAGCAGAAGCTTTAGTAGAGGATTTACATCAAGTAACTGAATTTATAAAGGAAAAGTATCCAAAACTTCCAGTATATTTATTTGGACATAGTATGGGCTCTTTAGCAGTAAGGGCTTATATTAAAAAATATGATTATGAAATAGATGGTCTTATTGTTTGCGGATGTCCAAGCGATAATAAAGGAAGTAGAATAGCTAAAAAAATAAGTGAAGTAATAAGTTTAATAAAAGGAGACCATTATAGAAGTAAGTTTATTGATAAGTTAGTAACTGGAGCTTTTAATTCAAAGATTAAAGATTCTACTTCAAATAATGATTGGATATGTACAGATAAAAAAATTGTAAAAGACTTTGAAGATGACCCTTTATGTGGTTTTACCTTCACAGTAAATGGCTTTTCCACTCTTTTTGATTTAATGAATAAAGTATATAGTAAAAAAGGATGGGAACTTATAAATGATAAACTTCCTATATGGTTTATTTCAGGAGAAGAGGACCCTTGTATGGGAAACAAGAAAAAGTTTTTAAATGCAGTAAATTTATTAAAGGAAATAGGATATAAAAATGTAAGCTATAAATTATATAATAAAATGAGACATGAAATACTAAATGAAAAAGATAGCCAAAAAGTATTTAAAGATATTTCAAATAAAATAGAAGAGTGGGAAAAAATATTTGAAAAATAAGTAATAAATAAGTAGAATAATAAAATTAAAGTAAAAAAATTTTGAAAATAGTTTGACCTGTAAATAATTTAATTATATAATCTAGTTAAAGATTAGGAAAACAGGGGGAGTTTTTTTATGTTTAGAAGGGTAAGGAAGAAAAAGAATGGTTTTACTCTTATTGAGCTTATAATTGTTATTGCTATTATTGCTATTTTAGCCGCATTGTTACTTCCAAAACTTGGAACGGTTAAGGAAAATACAAATAAAACTGCAGATATATCAAATGCAAGGGAAATAGCAGAGGCAGCACTTGAATCTTTGTCAGCTAATAAAATAAACACTGGATATGATACTTGGACAGAGCTAAATGGAAGTTCAGCTTCTGCAGGAACTGTAAAAGAAGAAGTACAAAACTTTATTCAAAGAGTTCCAAAAACAAAGTCAAAAACAATAACAGGTGTAAATCATAATAGTAATTTTTATGTGTATATAGGTACAAGTGGAGAAGTTAAAGTTGCTGTAAAAGAAGATGGAAGTATTTTACTTTATCCAAGCCAAGATACAATGTATGAATTAAAATAAAAAATAATGCTGATACAAAACTTTTAAAGTTTTGTATCAGCATTTTTTATGCATAGGAAAGTATTAATAATAACAAACTATAGGAATTCCAGCCCATACATTATTGTAAATTGTTTGTGCTGCTTCATAAGTCATGTTAACACAACCATGAGAACCTGCAGTTAAATATGTTTGAGGGTTTGCTAGTTCCTCTGCTGTTCTCCAGCTTGCATCATGAAGACCTATTCCTCCATTAAAAGGCATCCAAAATGATAC
>ONGV01000268.1 GCA_900317445.1 uncultured Eubacteriales bacterium
AAAGTATAGCCACAATAGCAAAGTTCATTATTATAGAAGTTAGTGGATTTAAAAGGGCAGATATTTTAGAAACATTTATAGAGGCAATTGTATAGTCATCACTTGCATCAAAAAATCTTTTCTTTTCATTTTCTTCCTTTGAAAAGGCCCTTATTACTCTTGCACCTTCTAGGTTTTCTTCTGTTATCAATGAAATTTTATCAAGCTTTTTTTGAATATTTGAATAAAAAGGAATGGATTTACTCATTACCCAAAAGAGTGTTAATGAAATAAGTGGTATTGCAAAAAGAAAGACTATAGATAATTTTAAATCTAAAGTCATAGCCATTACAGCAGAACCTATGATTATAAAGGGAGCTCTAAAGGCAAGTCTTATAAACATTGCAACAGCTAGTTGAAGTTGATTTACATCATTTGTTAAACGAGTTATTAATGAAGATGTACCAATCATATCAATTTCACTATGGGATAATGAGTTAATGTGTGAAAATAAATTATTTCTTAAGTCAGTTCCAAAGCCTTGAGAAGCTTTAGCAGCAGAATATTGACATACTAATGCACAAAATAGTCCTAAAAATCCAAGAACAAGTAAGGCAATACCTGCTTTAATAACATAGTTATAATCACTATTTTTAACACCAATATCAATAATTTTTGCCATAACTAAAGGAACCATTAGTTCAAAAATGGCTTCTAAAAGTTTAAATATTGGACCAATTATAACTTGTTTTTTGTAGTTTTTTAAATAGGGTAGTAATTTAAACACGTATTATTTCTCCTCCAATAGTATATATAGTTATTCTTACTTATTATAACACAATAAAACCACCTAATATTCATTTATAATAATTATACTTATATATAGATTATTTTAGCTTAAATAATATACAAAAATGGGATAAGAAGAGATGCAATCATTGACATTACAACAAGTTTTATCTATAATCAAATCACAGAAAAAAAGAAAGTGAGGAATACTTATGCAGATTTCAAGCCGATTTACAATTGCAATTCATATTTTGGCTTGCATAGATACTTTTGAAAAAGATTATAAAATAACTAGCGATTTTTTAGCTTCTAGTGTAAATGTGAATCCTGTTATTATCAGAAAGATATTGTCACAGTTAAAATCAGCAAAAATTGTGGATGTACAGCGAGGAAGTGGTGGTGCTTCTATTATAAAGCCAGTTGAAAAAATTACTTTTTTAGATATATATAATGCTGTAGAATGTATAGAATATGGAGAATTATTTCATTTCCATGAAAACCCAAATTTGAAATGTCCTGTTGGAAGAAACATTCATAATGTTTTAGATAGTAAGTTGTTACAAGTACAAAATGCTCTAGAAAATGAATTAAGAAAAATAACATTAGCAGATGTTATTAAAGATACAAAATATTATATTACTAAAGAAAATAAATAACATATTTTAATGAACACCTTTATTGTAAAAGGTGTTTTTTAATTATTTTTACGTTGTAACTATTGACATTACAACAAAAATATTTTATACTTTAGTTGTAATAAGAAAGGTTACAACAAACGGAAATTTAAGGAGGAATTTAAAATGAAAATTGCAGTTATTTGTTCAAATGGAAAAGCAGGTAAACTTATTGTAAAGGAGATAGTAGAAAGAGGCTTAGATGTTACAGCTATAGCAAGAGGAGAAAATAAAAGTGTAGCTACTAACTTTATTAAAAAAGACTTATTTGATTTAACAAAAGAAGATTTAAAAGGATTTGATGTTATAATTGATGCTTTTGGAGCATGGACAGAAGAAACACTTCCTCTTCATAGTACTTCATTAGAAAAATTATGTGATTTAGTAAGTAATACAGATACACGTCTTTTAGTAGTTGGGGGTGCAGGAAGTTTATATGTTAACTCAGAACATACTCTTTGTGTATCAGATGGTAAAGACTTTCCAGAAATTTTCAAACCACTTGCAAAGGCTATGGCAAAAGCATTAGGTGAACTTAGAAAAAGAAATGATGTAAAATGGACATATATTAGTCCAGCAGGAGACTTTCAAGCTGATGGTGCAAGAAGTGGAAAATATATTCTTGGAGGAGAAGAGTTAACATTAAATTCAAAAGGTGAAAGTGTTATTAGCTATGCAGATTATGCAATAGCTATGGTTGATGAAGCAACAAAAGGAAATCATATTCAAGAAAGAATAAGTGTTGTTGCTGAATAAATTATTGTATGAAGTAGTATAGAAGGACTTATAAGATTTTATAGGTCCTTATAAAATTAAAGGAAATATTTTGAAGAGGTGAACAATTGTGACTAGTAAAGAAATTTTAATGTATCTTCAACAAAACATTCATACTGTTATTATGGCAAGTAATGATGAAAATGGAAACCCTATTACTTGTGCTATTGATATTATGTTGTATGAGAATGAAAGATTATATTTTTTAACAGCACGTGGAAAAGAATTTTATAATCGCTTAATAAGAAATCAATATATTTCATTAACTGGATTAAAAGGAGATACTACCTTAACATCCATATCTATAAGTTTACAAGGAAAAGTTAGAAATATTGGTCACAAAAACTTGGAAAAAATATTTCTAAAAAATTCTTATATGACACAAATTTATCCATCAAAAGAATCACGAGATATATTGGAAGTTTTTGAAATCTATGAAGCACAGGGAGAATATTTTGATTTAAGTCAAAAACCAATTTTTAGACAAGCTTTTGAAATTGGAGATATAAATTTAAAACATACAGGTTATTTTATAAATACAAATTGTGTAGGATGTAATAAGTGTTATGAAATTTGTCCACAAAAATGTATTGACATTTCAAAAGTTCCTGTTATGATTCAACAAAGCCATTGTTTACATTGCGGAAAATGTAGAGAAGTATGTCTATATAATGCAATTGAAAGGAGATAAAACATGACACAAGAAGAACGATTAGTTTATTCATTTTAACAAAACTTCAGATTCTAAGTATTAAATAAAATCAAAATTTAGATAGATATTAAGAAAAAATTGATATAATATGAATATAAATAAATTTTGATTGGAGGTAAATTTTAATGAAAAATGCATGGGAAAAATACGATGCTAATGGAATAAAAGAAATTTTTGATTTTAATGAAGGATATAAGAACTTTATTTCAAAATGTAAAACAGAAAGAGAGTGTGTAAAAGAAACTATAAAAATAG
>ONGV01000098.1 GCA_900317445.1 uncultured Eubacteriales bacterium
GGATATCCTTTTTCTCTTAAAAGTATTATTCCATAAGCTATAGGCTTAAACCATTCTCTAACCCAGCTTTCTAAAGATTGTCCATATTGGCTATCATGGTTATCTACAAAAGTTACTGAAAGGTTTGGCTTGTCCTCAACTAAAGTGCCTTTTAAAAGTTCTCTTAAGTCATATCTACTATCACTTATAGATGCATTATAAAAATTAAAATGAAGAGGAACATCAAATAAAGATGTTGAATTATTTGTAGCTTCAAGATAATTATTAAGCTTTTTTAAATCATTGCTCCAATATTCTCCTACTGAAAATAACTCTTTTCCTGTTTCTTCTCTTAATTTTTTAAGCCAATTTTTATAGAAAGAAAAGCTTATATGTTTTACTGCATCTAATCTAAAGCCATCTACTTTAGTTGTTTTAACATACCATTTTCCCCAATAGTCTAACTCATTTACTACTTCTTCATCACTAAAATCCACATCTGAACCTAATAGATAATCATAGTTTCCTAATTCATCATCTACATCTTTATCCCACTCTTTTCCTATGAATCTAAATATTCCACTTTCTCTATGCAAAACATCATAATCAGTTCCATGGAAATTTGTCCAGTTCCACTTAAAGTTAGAATATCTTCCATTACGTCCCCAGAAATCAAATTTTGTCCATACCTCAACTTTACGAAGTCCATCTATAGTTTTTGTTCTATCATTGTTATCATCTTTTACTGCATATGTTTTTTCAATTCCATCTGCTCCTGTTCTATGATTAAGAACTATATCTGCTAAAACTTCTATATTATTATTATGAAGCTCATCTATAGCTTCAATATACTCATCCTTTGAACCATATTTTGTTTCAACAGTTCCTTTTTGACTAAATTCTCCAAGGTCAAATAAATCATATACAGAATATCCAACATCAGTTACTCCTCCTGCACCTTTATAAGCTGGTGGAAGCCATACTGAAGTTATTCCTAAGTTAGATAGATATCCTGCTTCTTTTTTTACCTTTCTCCATAATGTTTTATCACAAGGAAGATACCATTCAAAATATTGAATCATTGTCTTATTATTCATATTCCAAACTCCTTTTATACGCATTTATAATAAAAATTTATACTCCTTGTATTATAACATTATTAGTTAAAATAATCTTTATATTTTAGTAAAATAAAATATTTAAAGATTCATCTTCATATTTATACATGTTTAATATTTGTATATTCTGATATTTCACGATTTAAAGTAACTAAATCATCAACACATAATTCATGTATAGAAGAGTGTCCAGTAATTCTTGCAAATGTTTTTAATTCTTCTAATGAAACATTAAGGTAATTAGCAACCCTTTGTGCTGCTATATCAATTTTTAATCTCTCACGTAACTTTGGATTTTGAGTTGCTATTCCCACAGGGCAATTACCTGTCCCACAAATACGATATTGTTGACATGCAGCAGCAATAAGTCCTGCTGAAGCTACTGCTATTGCATCAGCTCCCATTGCTAATGCCTTTGCAAAATCTGCAGAAACTCTAAGTCCTCCAGTTATAACTAAGGATATATCTGAATGAACAGAATCAAGATATTTTCTTGCACGATATAATGCATATATTGTAGGAACTGTAGTTGCTTCTCTTAATAAAAGAGGACTTGAACCTGTAGCACCACCTCTACCATCAATAGTAATAAAATCTGGTTCTGCATAAACACAATATTCTAAGTCTCTTTCTATTTTTCCTGCTGCTATTTTAATTCCTATTGGTCTTCCATCAGAACGCCTTCTAAGCATTGAAACCATCTCTTTTAAATCTTCTTTAGAATTTAATTCAGGAAACTTGCTAGGACTTTGAATATCCTCTCCAACTTTTCTTCCTCTAATTTTTGCTATATCTTCTGTAACTTTTTCTCCTGGCAAATGTCCTCCCATACCTGGCTTTGTGCCTTGTCCAATTTTAATTTCTATAGCATCTGCCTTTCTTAAATTTTCATCAGTTACACTATATTTATTGGGAATATATTCAAATATATATTTATATGAATTTTCTCTTTCCTCAGGTAAAATTCCACCTTCACCACTACACATTGCAGTCTTTGCCATCTTAGAGCCTTTTGCTAATGCAATTTTTATTTCCTTTGATAAAGCACCAAATGACATATGTGATATATAAACTGGATTTTGTAAAATCATAGGACGTTTTGCGTTTTTTCCAATAACTGTCATAGTTTCAACATTATCTTCTTCATTAAGAGGTGGTGGATTTAACTGTGCTCCCAATATAAGAATATCGTCCCAATTAGGCATAGGCATAGTAGTTCCCATAGAACCTCCAATAGATTTTCCACTAGTAGCCATTTGATGAATTTCTTCCATATATCTACATGATTTATCAACTCTATAAAAATTATTATCATAACTTAAATCTGTTACATTATTTTTATTAGAGGAACTACTAATTTGACTATTTTCCTTTTCTAAATCAATATCTTCTTCACGAAATTTAGATGCTGGTTGCTTACAAATTGGACACTCCTTAGGTGGTTCTTCTCCTTCATAAACATATCCACATACTGTACATACAAATCTTTTCATAATTACCCCTCCTTAAAGCTTTCTAAAATTAAAATAAACATAATACTTATATAAATATAAATAATCTTTGTAAACGATTGCTCAAAGATTAATTTTATTATATAAAATTTATATGCTATTTACAATAAATTTTGTCTAATTTTCAAATAAAACATAAAAAAGCAGAGTAAATATATTATTTTGCTCTTCCGTGGACATGCTCCAAGTCAGAACAAAACAAAAAAAAGAGCCTAAATTTTTCTTTGTTTAGGTTCTTTTTTATAGGCTCTTTTTTATACTTTTTCTTTGTTATATATTTTTTATTGTATTTGTTTTCTAACTATATTAGCAGCCTCTACCATATTCTTTAAACTTGCATTTGTTTCTTTTTCTCCTCTTGTTTTTAGTCCACAGTCTGGATTAACCCATAGGTTTTCTTTTGGTATCTTCTTAAGCATTTTATTTAATGCCTCTACTATTTCTTCTACTGAAGGAACTCTTGGAGAGTGAATGTCATACACTCCTGGTCCTACTTCTGTTTCAAAATTGTTTTTATTAAGTGCATCTATTATTGATAAATTAGACCTTGATGCCTCAAAAGAAATTACATCTGCATCCATATTGTCTATATCTTTAATGATATTTTCAAATTCACTATAACACATATGGGTATGAATTTGAGTTGTTTCTTTTACTCCTGAATGTACTAAATTAAATGCTTTTATTGCCCAATCTAAATATTCTTTATACCAATCTTCTTTTCTTAAAGGAAGCTTTTCTTTTAAAGCTGCTTCATCAATTTGAATAACATTTATTCCAAAGCTTTCTAAGTCTAAAACCTCTTCACGAATTGCTAAAGCTATTTCATATGCCATTTCTTCAAAAGACACATCTTCTCTTGGAAATGACCAGTTTAAAATTGTTACAGGTCCTGTAAGCATTCCTTTCACAGGTTTATCTGTAAGGCTTTGTGCAAAGCTACTATATTCTACTGTGATTGGATTCTTTCTTTTTATTGTACTCCATATAACTGGTGGTTTTACACATCTTGTTCCATAAGATTGTACCCATGCCTTTTCTGTAAATAGATATCCCTCTAAATTTTCTCCAAAGTATTCAACCATGTCATTTCTTTCATATTCGCCATGAACAAGCACATCTATTCCTATTTCTTCTTGAAGCTTAATAACCTCTGCAATTTTTTCTTTAATTTTATTCTTATATTCTTCTTCTGATATTTCATTATTTCTATAAGATTTTCTTAAAAGCTTTATTTCCTTAGTTTGAGGGAATGAACCTATTGTTGTTGTTGGAAGAAGTGGAAGATTTAAAAATTTCTTTTGAATATTTTTTCTTACTTTTCTTTCTGGAAGACGAGTAAATAACTTTTCATCTATTTTATTTAAAACATCAGATTTTTCACCTAATCTTTCTTCAAATAATTTTATATTATTTTCTAATAAGTCTTTACCTTTTCCTTCTGTAATTTTCTTAAGTTCATTTAATTCATTAAGCTTTTCCTTTGCAAAAGAGAAATGCTTTTTATAATTTTCATCAAGTTTAGTCTCATTTTCTAAAGTATATGGCACATGAAGAAGAGAACAACTTGTATTTATAACTATATTTTCTGGCTCTACAAAAGATTTTAATTCATCTAATATATTTAAAGTTTTCTTATAATCATTTCTCCATATATTTTTACCATTAACTAATCCAGCAAAAAGTAACTTTTCCTTTGGAAAACCATTTTTCTTAATTAATTTTAAAGTTTCCTTACCTTCTAAAAAATCAAGACCTATTCCATCAAAATCTAAAGAGGTTATTTTTTTATATCCATCTCTTACATCTCCAAAATATGTTTGCAAAAGAATTTTTAAGTTCTTTTTACTCTTTAAAAGTTCTTCATAAATTGAAACAAAAAGATTTATTTCACTTTCTTCTAAATCTGTTACAAGAGAAGGTTCATCAAATTGAATCCATTCACCATTTATTTCATTAAACTTTTCTAAAATATCTTTATATACATTAACAATGTCTTCTTTAAAATCAAATAAATTTTTCTTTCCATTATATTTTACAAGCTTTAAGAAAGTAAAAGGTCCTACAAGAACAGCTTTTGTTTTAATTCCTGAAGCTAAAGCTTCATTAAATTCATTAAAGATTTTATCATCATTAAGCTTTAAAATGGTATTATCATCTAAAACTGGAACCATGTAATGATAATTTGTATTAAACCATTTTCTCATAGATAAGGCTTTAACATCACCTTCTTCTCCTTGATAACCTCTTGCTGCTGCAAAATATGTATCTATTTTACTTAAATTTAAATTTTTATATTCATCAGAAACTGCATTTATTAAAAACGCTGTATCTAAAACCCCATCATAAAAAGAAAAATCATTTGAAGAAATAAAATCTATTTCATTTTCCTTTTGAAATTTCCATTGTTTTTCTCTTATTTCTTTTGCAGTTTTTTGAAGTTCTTCTAAAGAAACTTCCTTTCTAAAATATTTTTCAGTTACAAATTTTAACTCTCTTAATTCGCCAACTCTAGGATACCCTATTACTCCTGTTTTCATAGTTAATCTCTCCTTTAAAATATGTTCTAAATTTCCTAATGAAAATATATCATATTCAAGAGCTTATAGGGTAACTCTTAAATACTATAGCTTGTTATAGCTTTTTCTTATACCAAATTTATTTAACATCTTCAATTTTCTTAACTTCATATCCAAGTTTTTCAATAATCTTTTTTACTTCGCCTTCATTAATTGTTTTATTTCCAGTAACTATTGCTAGATTTTCTTTAAGATTTACTTCACAAGCTAAATAGCTAACATCATTTATAGCATTTTCTATTTTATTAGCACAATTTTTGCAATGCATTCCACTTATAAATACCTTCTTTTTATCTGCAATATAATTAAGAGTTTTTTCACTTTTTTCTACGCCTGTGCCTCCACAGCATCCTCCTTCTCCTTTAAAATGTTTTTTTGAATTTATTATTGCAAATATACATATTCCAATTAATATAATTAAAATTATAGCTGTTGACATAACTTCTCCTCCTATAAATAAAAAAGAGCAGCTTATTTATGCTGCTCTTTTTTAGGGTCTTTAACAAGTAATAGTTTTGAGTTATCACATAATGAAATACCATGTGAACATGCACCACAGGCTCCACAATTTCCACCACATGATGACTTTCCACTTTTCTTATCTTTTATCATAGACCTAATGCTTAATGTTACAATACCAATTAAAACAATTAATATTATAAATGTTGATAAATTCATTATGCTCATCTCCTTTTATTATCTAACTGAATATTGAACCTCTACTTTATCTGATACTTTTGGTTTTCTAACTAGTAAGTAAATTAATGCTATAATTAATATTATTGCTACAACTGTTCCAAATCCAAATGTACCATTAACTATTAAGTTACCCATTTGGTTAATAATTAAGGCAATAACATAAGCAAATACACATTGATAAGTAATTGCAAAAGCAGTCCATTTACCATTATTCATTTCTCTCTTTATTGCACCTATTGCTGCAAAACAAGGAGCACATAATAAGTTAAATGCTAAGAATGAGTAAGCAGATATTGTTGTAAAGCTTGAAGCTAATGTACCCCAAATTTCTGAACCATCTTCAGCTACTTCAGCAAATCCATATAATTGTCCAAATGTTGCAACAACATTTTCTTTAGCAACTAAACCTGTAATACTTGCAACAGCTGCTTTCCATTGTCCCCATCCAAGTGGAGTAAATATCCATGCAATTGCTCTTCCTATTGTTGATAATAAACTATCATTAATATCATCTACCATACCAAAGCTTCCTGCTTCAACACCAAATGATTGTAAGAACCAAATAATAATTGTTGAAAGTAAGATAATTGTTCCAGCTTTTTTAATAAAGCTAAATCCTCTTTCCCACATGCTTCTTAAAACATTCACAACTCTAGGTGCATGATATGCTGGCATTTCCATAACAAATGGAGCTGGGTCACCAATAAATAATTTTGTTTTCTTTAATATAATACCTGAAATAACAATTGCAAAAACACCTAAGAAATAAGCACTTGGAGCTACCCATGAAGCACCATCAAATAAAGCACCAGCAATAAGGGCAATAATTGGAAGTTTAGCTCCACAAGGAATGAATGTTGTTGTCATAATTGTCATCTTACGGTCACGGTCACTTTCAATTGTACGGCTTGCCATAACCCCTGGAACACCACATCCACTACCAATTAACATTGGTATAAATGACTTTCCTGATAATCCAAACTTTCTAAAGATACGGTCCATAATAAATGCTACACGGGCCATATATCCACAATCTTCTAGTATTGCTAAGAATGCAAATAATACAAGCATTTGTGGTACAAATCCAAGTACTGCACCAACCCCTGCTACAATACCATCAAGAATTAAGCTTTGTAACCATCCTGCACAATTAACTGCTTCTAAAAAACTTTCAATTGCTGGTGGAATTATATCACCAAATAATACATCATTTGTCCAGTCTGTAACTATTGTTCCAACTGTTGTAACTGATACATAATAAACTATAAACATAACTAGTGCAAATATTGGAAGTGCTAATATACGGTTTGTTACAATCTTATCAATTTTATCTGAAGTTGTTAATTTTTCACGATTTGCTTTCTTATAACAATCTTTAATTATTGTTGAAATATATGAATATCTTGCATCTGTAATAATACTTTCACTATCATCATCTAATTCCTTTTCTAAATTAGCAATTATTGATTCATCATCAATTTTAGTATTTAGTGATTGAATTATTTTATCATCACGTTCAAATAATTTTACACTATAAAATAACTTTTTGCTTGAATCAATATTTGATGTAAGAAATTCTTGTAATTCATTTAAAACATCACCTATTTGTCTGTTATAAATGCTCTTTACTGTA
>ONGV01000103.1 GCA_900317445.1 uncultured Eubacteriales bacterium
TGCTAAAGGAAATACTTGGTATGAAGTAGATGTTCCTAAGGGATATTTGAACAAAGAATGGTAGTTTAAACAAGGAGGTAAAATGAACACAACATAGTTTTTAAAATAGATACACAAAAAAGGTGGAAAACTTTTAAAAGCACAAGGTGGAACTAAGTTTAAAACTACTGGAGGTGCTGGATATGTTCCTCCAACTATTAATATAAACACTGAAAAAATTAAAAATAAAATAAGAAAAAATCTGTATGATAATTTATATACACATTCTTACCAATCTTTGTCTGATGCTGTATTGGGAGCATTAGGAATTAAATCTTCAGCAGTTGATAGAATAATTGAAAATCGGGAGGAATTAATGGATTCTAATGGTAACTATATTGATTTTGACGATTATGAAGAACCTATGGATGATGCTATATGGGCTACTTATTTAAGTATTCCTAAAAATCAACGACGTAAAAGGTCTGGAGAATTAAAAATAAGTAAATATACTCCTTCTGTTGGTAAAGAAAATAATACTGTATATTATGAATTTCCAGTGAGTGAGAGTGATAAAAGTAGTATTATTGAAAGAGGAATATCCTTACCTATCGGAAAAAATAAAATTACAAATATGGACGAGTTGTCTGCATCTATTAGTAATATTGGAGATTATACTATAGGACATGGATATGATAATAAAGGTGAATACGTAAGTGTGTATGATAAATGGGATTTAAATCCGTTTAAAGGAGCCTATCGTAAAAAAGGTTTAATAGGTAATATAGGAAATAAACTCTTTGGAAAAAAAGGAGATTTATCTTTTGGGATAGGTAAACCTGTAAATTTATATAATAGAATATATTTAGATGATTATTATAAAGTTCCAGATCCTTATAGAGGAGGAACATATCTTCCAGAAGTAGTTGTTTATCCATCTCAAGAATTATATAAAAGAAAATAAGAAGGTAAAATGAATACAATAGAATATTTACAAACAGGAAATAATTTTGATAAATTTTCTATAAGAAAATATGACATCGGAGGTATATTTAATTTATTTAAACAAGCTCGAGAATCTTATAATAATATTATAAAAAGTTTAAGTCATGATAAAATAATTAATCTTCAAAATGAATTAATATCTAAAGGATACTTGTCCAATATAAAAAATAAAAATGGACAATATAAAGAAGCAGATGGAATTTATGGAACTAAAACGCAAAACGCTTATTCTAAATACATATCTGACTAGAATAATCTTCCTAAATCTACATCAATTATGTCTACAAAAGATATAGCCAATTTTGAAAATCAAATAAATAAATCAGATAACGAAAATATTATAAATTATTATTATAAAACTTCTGGAGATTCAACTCCTTATATAGTTGATGATAAATTAAATAATAAATTACGAATTTATCAAAATGGAAAATTATTAAGAGAGTACAATGCTATTCATGGTAAAAATAGTACGTCTTTTGGTAATACTTTTTTAAAGAAAACTAAAAATGGTAATAGTACTTATACTATATAGGATGGAGATAATTTATCATCGATTGCTAAACGAAATAATACAACTGTAAAAGAACTATAGAGTATAAATAATATAAAAAATCCTAATTTATTGTATGTAGGTGATAAAATACTTATTCCAAATAGTAGAGTAAAGACTGAAATAAATCCAGATGAAATGACAATTACTTATGTAGATGAAAAAGGTCATATTAAAAATTTAGAAGGAAATCTAACAACTCCTGCAGGAATTTATTTTTCTACCAGAGGTGGTAATTATAATAATGCTCCATCTTTTTATAGAAGAACCAAAGAATAGCTCGAAAAAGGAATGACTTCTGGTATTCCAAGTTCTATACATGCAAGAACTATTAGAGAGGGAGCCAATACTAATGGATGCACTGGATTATCTAAAGAAGACCTTAGAGATATGGGTAAATTATTAGATGGATATGATGTTATTCCTACATATATTTTACCAGCAGATAACAGAAACAAATTTAAACTTAGAAACGGAAAACTATCTTTTGTTTCAAGTGATTTGTCAAAAATTCCATCTTATCACAAAATGGATTATACTCCTATTGATAAGATTGTTTATTCTACTGAAAATTTAGATTCTACTAAAAAATCTGTTATTAGAGAATTTAATAAAGGAATTATTTTAAATAAAACTAATCTTTAGAAAGATTTAGGTATTAATAACGATACTTATAATCAGTTAGCAACTTATGCTTTAGGTATATTAGGAGCAGAGACAAATTATGGAGATGAACATAATGTTGTTTCAAATTTCTTACATGCTGTTCAAAAAGCATTGTTTAGATCTAATAGTTCTCCTGATTATCGTAGTAAATATAATACTTATGGAGCAACAGGAGACAATAATTCTATAGGATTAACTTAGATTAGATATAGTCAATTGGATAATTCTATTAAAGAATTATTTAAAAAATATAACATAACTAAAGAAAGTTTAGTTAATGATCCTCAAAAAGCTGCTATTGCAACAATGATAAAACTTGCTTCTGAATATAAGAATCAAGGAATGAATTTTGATAAAGCCATACGAGGGTGGAATACTAGACCCGGATATGTTGCTCGAGTCAAAAATAATTCTAATAGATTTAATATATATTAGAAATATACTAAAGGATCTATTCCTTATAGAAATTAATAAAAATTAAATAAAATGTGATGTGATAAGAAAATATTTATTCAGAAGCACAACAAAACAAGGAGGTAAAATGAATACAATATAGTTTTTACAAGGAGGAAACAAAATAAGAAAAGGAGAAGATGGTCTTAAAAATTTTCTTGGAAATTCAACAAATAATTCTCTTGGAACAAGAAACGTTTCAGATCATAATTTAGGACGTTTATATGATGAATTGAGTAAAAGTAAAATTCCAATGAATCATACTACTCGAGAACAATTTATAACTAGATCAAAAGATGTAATAAATGCTATTAATAAACACTTTTCAGGACCTGAAATTCCGCGTGTATTTAGAAATGCTTTATTAACAGTTGCTCTAGAAGAAACAGGATTAAATCCTAGCAACTAGTATTTATATGGAATAATAGGTGGTTTAAGAAATTTATATTAGCAAAAATTCGGAGGAAGAAAAGATTCCGATTCTATTACACATTTTATAAAGAAATACTTTAAAGGAGAATATAAAAATTTAGGATATTCACCAAAAGCAATTCCTAGTAATGTTACTGATCCTAGAGAAATTTTAACATATTATATGACAAATTTAGGAGACCCTAGTTTTTTTAAAAGAAAAAATAAAGGAAATACAGTAGCTTGGAAAAAATGGAATGAATGGCTTCCTATAATTTTAAATTCAAATTTAATAGCATAGAACGATTCAAATTTTGAAAATAATAAAAATTAGTTTAATACATTTAATAATGAATCTGAAAACAATTTAAATAATGTATTTAATAATGAATCTGAAAATGATTCGTATAATATTATTGATCCTAATGATTAGTTAAAAAAATTAAACAAACAATCTGGGAATGTAATGTTATCTAAAAATGGAAATAAGCTTATTGCATTAATTCCAAAAGGAAAAACAGGAATTCATATAAAGAAAAAGAATAGAGGTAAATTTACAGATTATTGTGGAGGTAAAGTAACAGATAGTTGTATAAGAAGAGCAAAAGCTAGTGGAAATCCTACTCTTGTAAAAAGAGCAACATTTGCTGCTAATGCAAGAAAATGGAAACATTAATGACATATGGAAAGTAAACTTATTTTTTCACAATTTGAACCAGTTAAATTGAGTAACGAAATTGTAAATTTTAATTAGGATCCTTTCAAAGAA
>ONGV01000259.1 GCA_900317445.1 uncultured Eubacteriales bacterium
AAGATTTTCAAATACTCTATAGGTTTTTTCACTATCTAAAGGAAGTATAAGCTTTTTGTTTGGAAAATTATTTTTAAATTTTAATCCTGATTCTTTTATCTTATCTTCTAGTTCAAACTCTGTTTGCTTCATTAAAGCTACTATATCAACATCTACTATATTAAGCTTTATGTTGCCACTATTTGCCTTGCTTACCTCAAATAAATCCTCAATTAAAGATTTTAACCTTTGAGATTTTTTATCTATTGTATTTATATACTTCTCTCTTTCCTCTTCTGTAATACCCTTTTGCTTTAAGAGGTCAACATAAGTTATTATTGAAGTTAATGGAGTTTTTAAGTCATGAGATACATTAGAAATAAGCTCAGTCTTCATATTTTGGCTTTTTACTTCCTCTAAAATAGCTTTTTTTAATCCTTCCTTAACCTCTATAAGCTTATTCTTTAAGTAATTAAAAGCTCCTAAATTCTCTGACATATCAATGTCAAATTTTCCATTAGATAAAGATTCAACATAGCTAACTAGCCTATCATAATTTTTTCCTATTTTAATAGATTCACTTAATAAAATTGAAAGAAAAACTATTGAATAAACTATATCACCTAAAACACCAAAAAAATAAGCTGAAAGTATTCCTAAAAAATTGACAATAACTATTCCAAAAATTTTTCTGTATGAACTCTTTTTAAAACTAAAATCTCTAAAAAATTCAATATAATCCTTTGACTTTTTTATCCCCTCCTTTAAAAGCATTACAAAAAGAAATATCATTAAAAATAATATAAACCAAAAAGCTAAGTTTAAAGCATACACAATAAAATCTGCCATTTTATATGATATATTAAGATAATTTTTTATATCATAAATAATACCATCATATAAAGTGCCTCTTATAAGTTTTTTTGATAAAAAAGTTCCTAAAGGAATAAATATAAAATAAACTAAAAATCTTATTTCAATAGAAACATTTTGAATTTTTCTTAAAACTATTGTATCTTTCTCTATTTTATAAGGAATTATTAAAGCTGATAAAATTATTATAAAAGCAAAAACTCCTACATAAAAAAACTCATTTACAAGACTTCTAGGAAGACCATAGGCTATTATAGTATTATTTATATTAGAATGAATATATCCTTCTCCACCATCTATTTTTGAAATTTTATCAGTTTTAATCTGCTCAATAACTTCTTTTGTTGCAGTTTCATTAGCACCATAAACATCTTTAACTTGTACGTCCCCAAGATTATCATAATAAAAAACAATATACCATTTGTAATTTTGCCTTAACTCCTTTGGAGAATATGTTGAATCTTTATATTGTAATTGAGTTATATCTTTTAGATAATTATTATTTTCATTGTTATATTTCTTTTTGTTTACCTTAAATATGACATAATCTAAGTTAGTATATTTATCTAAGTAATTTCCAGCCACTGACAAATTGTTATATAGAATATTATTTTTCTTTAGTATTCCCGAAAGATATTCATAATTCAAAAATTCATACTTATCTACAGAAGATAAATAATCCATATTTTTATAAAAACATATCATTCCAAAAGAACTACATATTAGTATTCCAAAGATTAAAATTTTTATTAATATTTCTTTATTAAAATTTTTCAATTTTGTAACCAACACCCCACACCACCTTTAGATAATTTGGTTTTTTAGGATTTACCTCTATTTTTTCTCTTATATTTCTTATATGTACCATAACTGTTTCACAATTTATTGCTTCTTCATTCCAAACCCTTTCATAAATTTCCTCAGAAGAAAAAACCACTCCAGGATTTCTCATAAGAAGATATAATATATTAAATTCTTTTGGAGTAAACTTAATAGTTTTTCCATCTACCATTACTTCTTTTTTATCAATATCAAGCTCTAATCCTCCAACTGTTAATATATTTCTCTTTTGTTCTCCTAGTACTTTTAAGTACTTTTCATATCTTCTAAGATGTGAATTTACCCTTGCTATAAGCTCCATAGGATTAAAGGGCTTTGTTATGTAATCATCTGCTCCTATATTAAGACCTGTTATTTTATCTATTTCCTCTGACTTTGCAGATAACATTATCACTGGAAAGTCATATCTTGTTCTTAAATTCATAACCATGGTTATACCATCCATCTTAGGCATCATTATATCAACAATAGCTAAATGTATTGTTTGATTTTTTATTATTTCAAGACCTTCATAACCATTATGACCCTTAAAAATTCTATACCCTTGATTCCTTAAATAAATTTCAACAGCATCTCCAATTTCTTCATCATCTTCTACAATTAAAATATTATAAATAGTATTCATATTCTTACCCCTCCTAATGCATCTTATCTAACTATTTCTTAAAATACTACTTTTGTTTATATATTCCTCCTTCTAAGTAAAATTTTAAATGAAAAAACTAAGAAAATTTCTTAGAAATTCTAAAGATTTTCTAAAGAAATTTGTTTTTCGAATTTAAATTTACATATTTTACTATTTTTACAATATTTATTGACCTTTTGTATGCTTTGTATTATAATATATAATACAAAGAGGTGATTATTATGATTATTGAACTAGATATGTCAAGTGATATTCCTATCTATGTGCAACTTAGAAATGCTATTGTAAAAGGAATTGGAAGTGGAGAACTCCTTCTAGGAGAAAGTCTTCCTACGGTAAGACAAATGGCTGAGGATTTAGGAATTAATACAATGACAGTAAATAAATCTTATACCCTTTTAAAAACTGAAGGATTTATAGAAATTGATAGAAGACATGGTGCTAAGATAAAGAAAAACTTTACTCCAAATAAAGATTTTCAAGAAAAATTAGAACAAGAGCTTGAACTTTTAATTGCTGAATCTGTTATAGAGGGAATTGATGAAGAAAACTTTTTAAAAACCTGTTTAAGTATATTTAAAAATATGAAATATGTTAATAAATTGGAGAGTGATTTAAGATGATAATTATTTTAATAAATATTTTTGTAATAATGCTTCCAACTTGTTTTTTAATGTATTATTCAACAAATCTTTTATCAAAAAATGATAATAATACAATTTTGCTTACAAAAATTCTTCCTTCTAAAATTAATGAGCCAGAAATTTTAGATATAGTAAAAAGATTTAAAAAAGATAATTTAAAGATGACAATACTATTTGCAATTATGTATACTCCTTGTTACTTAATGAAAAAATACACTGCTTTCTCTGTAATTTATATGGTTTTATGGTTTTTTATTATATGTTTATTTACTGCTCTTTTAACAAAAAAATATATGACTGAGATAAGAACTCTAAAAAAAGAAAAAGGATGGTATATAACTAAGAAATCTGTTTCTAGAGTTGATACTAATGTTTCAAAAATAAAAAATAAAATGCCTATTTCAAACCTTTGGTTTATACCATCTTTTATAATATGTATTGTAGCTTATTTTTTTAAAGTTGATATAATTTTATGCTTATGCTTTTTTGTTACTGCTCTTTCTTTACTTGTTATAAATATTGTATTTAATAAAAATAAAACAATAGTATATAGTAATAATTCTGAAATAAATATTACTTGCAATTATATATATAGAAGAAACTGGTCTATAATATGGGCTCTTTCAGCTTTTATAACCTCTCTTCCTGTTTTATTTTTTATAAAAAGCTATTCTTTAGCTTTTATAGCAATCTTAATTTCTGTAATTTTATTATGTTTTATAATTTTCTATGGCAATTATAAAACTAAAAATTCTCAAAATAAACTTTTAAAAAATGATAAGGATATAATATTTTATGATGATGATGAATATTGGGGATGCTTTTTTTATAATAATCCTAATGATTCTAGTATGATGGTAGAAACAAGAAATGGAATAGGAACTACAATAAACATAGGCTCAAAAGCTGGAAAAACCTTTATTATAGGAGTTTCTGTTTTTACACTAGCTACACTTCTTTTTACCTTTATTTTAATTATAAAGCTTGATAATGCTTCTTTTTCATTAAAGATAGCTAATAATATAGCTAAAATTGAAGCTCCGTTATATGATATTGAATTTAATTTAGATGATATAGAAAGCATAGATAGAATCTCAAAGCTTCCTAAGGGAGTAAGAACTAATGGCTCCTCTACTGATAAAATAAAGCTTGGAAATTTTAAACTTGAAGGCTATGGTACAAGTAAGGTTTATGTCCATACTGATATTAATAATATTATAGTTATAAAGCTATCAGATAAATATATATTTTTAAACGGAGAAAATCAGGAAGAAACAGAAAGATACTATAATATCCTTAAAAGTAAATTTAAATAAATTATGTAAAATATTATATTTTAGAAATTAAACTTATAAAGAATCAAAGGGAACACTAAACTTTAGTGTTCCCTTCGACATTTTTCTATCTAACCCTACAAACAAGATTATTTTAATACTATAATGAAAATTTGTCAATACTTTTTTTGTTTAATATATTATATATTCTTCTGCATTAAAAAAAGCAGATTTACTATTAAAATTACTATTAGCTACAGATACTGCATTATCAAACATTTCTTGATTCCATTTTTTATTACTTCCAGACATAATATACTCTGAAAGTCTATCTTTTATACAGTTTTCAAAGGTATGTTGTACTATAACTTGATTTTCTTCATTAATTACATTAAATTTTATTTCATCATTAAGAAGAATACTTTTTATATTTCTTTTATCTCTTTTATTACATCTATTAAACCATTGGCCATAAATAAGTCTATCATTTTTATTAAACCTTACCATTACAAGAAGAACATCTATATAATAGTTTTTAAATATTATAGATTTAAATTCTGAATTATAAATATGTTTTAATCTTTCAATATATCCTTTTTCTTCTTTAATATAAAAAATAGGTTCTATAGAAATTATATTTTTTAAATTTAATAAAAGCATATCTCCAGCTTTCATAGATTTTAATAGTTTTTCATCCATATTTTTTATTCCTTCCTTCTTCTAAAGTTTCTTTTTGTAAAGATTATTTCTATATTTATAATATCATATTTGTACCATTATATTCCACATAAAAAGAAGAAAAGAGTAGCTCTTCTCTACTTTTTAGTAAAGAAAATGCTACTCTTTTTGTTACTTGTATCTTATAGATGCCAAATATCTTCGTTGTATTGTGCTATTGTTCTATCTGAAGAGAAGAAACCAGCTTTGCTTATGTTTATAAGAACTTTCTTGTTCCAAGTTTCTCTATCCTTAAAGTCTGCAAATACTTTATCCTTAGTCTTTATATAATCTTCTATATCAAGTAATGTCATGAACCAGTCTTTGTTGATTAATTCATTGTGAAGTCTTTCTAAGTTAGTCTTATCTCCAACCTTTAACATTTCATCACTTACGATAAAGTCAACTAATGGCTTAATGTTTTCTTTTTCATAGTATTTCTTTGATACATAATCAGCATTTTTATAGTGTTCTATAACTTGTTCACTTGATTCACCGAAGATGTAGATATTGTCATCTCCAACTAATTGATGTATTTCAACGTTAGCTCCATCTTCTGTTCCTAAAGTTAAAGCTCCATTTAACATGAACTTCATGTTACCAGTTCCTGATGCTTCCTTAGATGCAAGAGAAATTTGTTCTGATACATCACAAGCTGGAATTAACTTAGATGCCTTAGTTACGTTGTAGTTTTCAACCATAACAACATTTAAGTACTTATTAACTTCTGGGTCATTGTTTATGATTTCTTGTAAGCAAAGAATAGTGTGAATTATATCTTGTGCAATTATATAAGCTGGTGCAGCTTTTGCTCCAAATATCATAGTGATTGGAGTTTCTGGCTTCTTACCACTCTTTATTTCTAAGTACTTGTTTATGATGTAAAGTACGTTCATTTGTTGTCTCTTGTATTCGTGAAGTCTCTTGATTTGGATATCGAATATAGAGTTTTCGTTTATATCTACTCCTTGAGTTTCCTTTAAGTACTTCTTAAGAGCTACCTTATTGTTCTTCTTTATTTCTCCAAGCTTATTAAGTACATCTTTATCATCTACAAACTTACCTAATTCTTCAAGCTTAGAAGCATCTGTCTTATATTCATCTCCTATAAGTTCAGTTATATAATCTGCTAATTCATTGTTACAGTGTAATAACCATCTTCTGAAAGTTATACCATTTGTCTTGTTGTTGAACTTTTCTGGATATATATCATAGAATGGCTTTAATTCTTCTTTTTCTAATATATCAGTATGTAGAGCAGCAACTCCATTTACACTGAATCCATAGTGAATATCCATATGAGCCATGTGTACTCTGTTTTGATCATCAATTATAGCAACCTTTGGATCATTGTATTTAGCCTTAACTCTATTATCTAGTTCTGTAATTATTGGTAATAATTGAGGAACAACCTTTTTTAAGTAAGCTATTGGCCACTTTTCAAGTGCTTCTGCAAGAATTGTGTGGTTAGTGTAAGCACAAGTCTTAGTAACTATTTCTATAGCTTCATCCATTCCTATTCCTTTCATTCCTAATAATCTTATTAATTCAGGAATAACCATTGATGGATGTGTATCGTTTATTTGAACTACAACATGTTCATTTAACTTGTGTAAGTCATATCCATTTTCTTCTGCTTCTAAAAGTATTAATTGAGCAGCATTACTTACCATAAAGTATTGTTGATATATTCTTAAAAGATTTCCTGCTTCATCACTGTCATCTGGATATAAGAATAAAGTTAAGTTTTCTTTTATGTCAGTCTTGTCAAAGTTAATTCCTTCTTTTACTAATGCTTCATTTAAAGTATCTATATCAAATAATCTTAACTTGTTGCAAGCCTTATTGTATCCAGTTACATCGATATCATATAAAGTTGATTTTAAGCTAAATCCTCCAAATGGAACTTCAAATGATATATCAGATTTGTTTAACCAGCTTTCGCTTGTTATCCATGGGTTCTTAACAGCTTTTTGCTTTCTGTCTTCAAATACTTGTTGGAATAATCCAAAGTGGTAGTTTAATCCTACACCATCACCATTTAATCCTAAAGTTGCAATTGAATCTAAGAAACAAGCAGCAAGTCTTCCAAGACCACCATTTCCTAGTGAAGGTTCTAATTCAACTTCTTCAATATCTAATAAAGATTTTCCGTTTTCACTTAATACTTTCTTAACTTCTTCATAAAGACCTAAGTTTATTAAGTTGTTTGATAATAATTTACCAATTAAGAATTCTGCTGAAATGTAGTATAACTTTTTCTTTCCTTTATTTGTTCCCTTAGCTTTAATGCTATTTTTTGTAAGTTCTAATAATGCTAAATAAATTTCTTCGTTACTAGCATCTTTTATTGATTTTTGGAATCTTGAGTTTAAAATTTCTTTTAAATTATTTTCTACCATCAATTTTTCCCACCTTAAAATATATTTTATAATTTTATTTTTTTACTTTTTTTTAATTAACTGTCCTTTCCTTAAGGACAATTTTATTCTATCACTTTTTTTATATTTTACTTGTACATTTATACTTTTTTTTGTATATTTATCATGTATTTTTTATGAAATAGCAACTTTTTTATTGTTTTTTGTAAGTTTTTTCCTTAGTTGTATGGTAAATGTAATGGTTTTCTTATTTTCATTACTTTTTTCATTCATAAAACTTTATTATATTAAATTATAAAAAATGAAAAGGTAGATAGATTTATTAATCTCCTTTTCATTTTTCTATTACATTAAATTACTAAAATCTAAAATCACGTTTTCCTTCTTCAATGTTTTTTAAATTTTCTATAACAATCTCTCTTACCTTTTCATTAGGTATTTTATCAAGTTGCTCTTTTATTACTTTTTCACCCTCAGCTTTTGTTTTTTCTGATGCATAATCTTCTAAATATTCTTTTAAAGTCATAAGAGCATTTGGTTGGCAACAGTTTGCAATTTGACCAGCCTTTACAAGTTGCATAAATCTATCTCCTGTTCTTCCCTCTCTATAACAAGCTGTACAAAAGCTTGGAATATAGCCCATTTCTAAAAGCCAGTTTACAATTTCATCTAAAGTTCTATTGTCACTTACATCAAATTGTGCAGAATTGTCTTCCTTTTTTTCTTTTTCTGCATATCCTCCAACACTTGTACTTGAAGCACCACTTATTTGAGAAACTCCTAAATGAAGAACCCTCTCTCTTGACTTTTGTGATTCTCTTGTTGAAACAATAAGTCCTGTATAAGGAACTGCTATTCTTAAAACTGCAACTATTTTTGCAAAAATATCATCTGAAATAGCATTTGTATATTCCTCTGGATTTATATCATCTGCAGGGCATATTCTTGGAACGCTTATTGTATGAGGTCCTACTCCAAAGGCTGCTTCTAAATGTTCTGCATGCATTAATATTCCAACAAAATCATAACGATACATATTTAATCCATATAAAACGCCAAGACCTACATCATCAATTCCACCTTCCATGGCTCTATCCATAGCTTCTGTATGGTAAGCATAGTCATGTTTTGGTCCTGTTGGATGAAGATTTTCATAGCTTTCTTTATTATAGGTTTCTTGAAATAGTATATATGTACCTATTCCTGCTTCTTTAAGCTTTCTGTAATTTTCAACAGTTGTTGCTGCTATATTTACATTTACTCTTCTTATAGCTCCATTTTTATGCTTTATGCTATATATTGTTTTTATTGATTCTAAAATATATTCTATTGGATTATTTATTGGGTCTTCTCCTGCTTCAAGAGCAAGTCTTTTGTGTCCTAAATCTTGAAGAGCTATAACTTCTTTCTTTATTTCTTCTTGAGAAAGTTTTTTTCTTCTTATATGCTTATTTTTATAATGATATGGACAATATACACAACCATTAACACAATAATTTGATAAATAAAGAGGTGCAAACATTACTATTCTATTTCCATAAAACTTTTCTTTTATTTCTTGAGCTAAAGCATATATTTCTTCATTTTTATCTTCAAGTTCACAATCTAATAAAAGAATTGCTTCTCTGTGGGTAAGACCTTTTAAATTTTTAGCCTTATTTATTATACTTTCAATAAGTTCTCTATTATTTTTATTTTCTTCTGCAAACTTTAAACTTTCTAAAATCTCTTCATTGTTTATAAACTCTTCTGCTTTTTTTGACTTTGGATTATACATATTTTGTTATACTTCCTTTCATTTTATATCTGGTTTATTTATTATTTTTAGAATATATAGTTTTTACACTTATTCCTTTAATCATTCCAAGTTTTCCAGATAAGGAACTTATAACATCATTACTAGCATCTATTACAACACTAATAATACTTACATTCTTTTCTCTGTAGGGTATACCCATTCTTCCAACAAGATAAGGAGAATATTCATGTAAAATCTCATTTATTTTTCCAGCAGATTCTAAATCCTCAACTATTATTCCAATTAATGCAATTCTAGTTTCCATAAAACCCCTCCTTTTTTGTTAAATTAAAAAATCCTTACACCAAAAAAGGCATAAGGATAGCATAAAAATTCTATCTTATTGTAATCGCCTTATAACTTGGGACTAACCCTCATAAACTTCAGAACGACTTTTTAAAATTTCCCTTTTTCTTAGGTTTATCCTTTGAAATTGGGCATTATTAAGTTTAACATTTTTAAATAAATTTTTCAACATTTAAAACTTTCCCATTATTATATCCTTTATTTTAGAAACGTTCCCATAACCAGAACAAACATAAGTATTATCATAAGTATTTATAATAATAGCATTTTTCCTTAAATCTATAGAAACTATATCTTTAAATTTAATAGAAAATTCTTTTAGTTTTGTAGAAAAGCTTTCACTTGTAATTCCTTTTACTCCAACTTCAGTAACAATTATAAATCTTTTCTCATCTTGTTTTTTCATTACTTTTGAAACTATAGCTCCAATTATAGTACCTATAATAAGTGAAATTATTAAGATCTTTATAAAATAACTAATTGATGTTACTTCGACTTCTTTATCTTCAGTAATTATAGGAATTAAATATGCTGTTATAAATTGAATAAAAAATTCCAATAAATATATAATGAAGAATATTAATATTTTATTTATTTTCTTTTTTTCTCCTTCAATTAATACATTCATTTCAGTTCCATCTCCATTAATTAAAATATTTTCCATAAATTAATTATACATAGTTTTTGTTGTAAATGCAATATTTTTGTATTATTAAAATAATTATTGTCGTTTTTTAAATATAATATTATTTTTCACTAAAAAAAGACTATGTATAATCCACAAATACAATATAATGTAATTTATAATTTTTATTAAATGTATTTATATCTGATTATACTATAGTCTTTTTATTTCATATCTTTTATATATTCTTTTATTTCTATTAAATTTTTAAAGTTCTTATAGCTATATTTTAAAATACTTTCATCAGCTTTTTTTAAATCTTCAACATGAAAGCCCATCATTTTTGCATTAAAAGCTGCCTTTATTCCAGCTTCAGAATCTTCTATTACTATACAATTTTCAGGATTTACGCAAACCTTCTCTGCAGCTTTTAAAAATATTTCTGGATTAGGCTTTGAGTTAATAATATCCTCAGAACATACTATTGCATCAAAGATATTCTCTATTTTTGCATGACTAACTTGAATTTTTACTCTATCTCTTTTTGCTGATGTAGCTAATGCTATTTTATATCCATTTTCTTTTAAAAATTCTAGTAACTCTAATGCTCCTTCTTTTAAAGGCACTTTATTATTTTCAACAGCCTCTTTAAGCATTTTATCTTTTTCTATGTACATTTCATCTATAGGTAAATCTTCACCAAATTTTTCTTTAAAGATTTCCTTAACCTTTTTTCTTCCTCTTCCCATTACTGATATGTATATTTCTTTTTTCATTTTATATCCATACTTTTTAAAAATAACTTCCCATTCTTTTAGATATTCTCTTTCTGTATCAAATATTACTCCATCCATATCAAATAATACTGCTTTTATCTTATTCATTTTTTCTCCACTATTAACTATTTTTCTATATTGTTTTTAATTCTTTTAATAACTCTTCTTTTGTTACTTCTTTAGAATCTAAAAGACCTCCAAAAAGTTTTTTAATTGAATTATAAAATACATTTTCTAAATAGTACCTTGTTACAAAATCTAAATAATCTTGTTTATTTACTAAAGATATGTATCTATTCATTCTTAATTCCCTATCTATTTTTAGAAAATTCTTCTTTTCTAGTCTTCCAAGTATTGTTAAAGTGGTTGTTCTTTTCCAATTATTTTTTTCTAAAAAATAATCTGTTAATACTTTTGAAGATACAGCACCCTCTTTCTCCTTTTCCCAAATAGCTTGCATAACTTCTAACTCTGCCTCTGGTATTTTTATTAATTCCATCCGAATCACCTCTATAAATTATTGTACTTTTATTATACAATATATGGATATTATTTTCAATATTTTCTATATTTTAAGTATATATTTATTTTCTATTTTAGTAAATGATTAATCTTTTTTGATAATTGACTTACTTTGAAAATATGTTGCCACAAAATATCCTCCATAAATTACCAATATAAATATAGCTGTCATAATTATTGATGGAAGTAACCCTTCAGTTTGTGCCATACTTGCTAAAATTGTGTTTGCAAACTTTATTCCAAATATTGAATGAACTATTGCTAAGGTTAATGGCATTATAAAAAATATTCCTATTTGTTTAAATAAAGCTTTGTTTATTATTTTTTCATCAGTTCCTATCTTTCTTAAGATTTCATATCTTTGAATGTTATCTGAGCTTTCTGAAAGTTCCTTTAATGCAAGTATTGCAGCTCCTGATATTAAAAATATTATTCCTAAATATAATCCTATAAATGTGACTATTGCTCCAAGTCCTATACTTGCCTCATAAAGTGAAATCTTAGTCATAGCATTTAATTCAACTGCATCTTCTATACTTTTTAAATAAGAATCATCAGCCAAAGCAACAATATTATCTTCAACTTTTTGTTTTTCATCATCACTAGTTCCTTTGTAATTTGCTGTAAAATGATTTGTTTCCATTGTAAGGCCTTCCACAGCATCATCAGGAACTAATACAATTCCAAAATTCAAATGACTATTTGATATATCTAAAAATCCCTCTACGCATTCCTTATACTTTGGAGAATATTCTTTTCCATTAATATTTATCTTAACTCCTGTTTCTAAAGCTTTATCTCTAAACTTTTTCATATTATCATAGTTACATAGCATTATATATTCATTTTCATTTAATGTTAGTTCTTTTTGTTTTAATATTTTTGCAGCCTTATTGTAATCTGAAATTTTTACAATTCCTTCATTTTCATCTACCAGAAGGCTTGGAAATTGCTTTAATACATCATCTATTGTTTTCCCTAAAGTAGTTTTTAGTGTTACATTAGGGGCTGTATATTCTGTAAACTCAACATATTCACTAAAGCTTTCATTGAAATCTAATGATGATTTCTTTAAAGTATCTTCTATGCTCATTTTTGACTCTGTTATTTCTTCTTCTGTACCTTCAGTTAAATTCATAGTTTTAATAATAGAAATATCTGCTGGTGTAACTTCTGTTAAATCATTTTTCATAGATTTATTTAATGCTAATGCTGAAGATAAAATACATATTGTAAAAAATAACATTAAACATATTATACTCATTGAAAATACTGTTGTATTTATTTTGCTATCTATTTGTCTTAAAACAAAGACATTTAAATCTTTTAAGTATATTTTTTTATTAAATTGAATTAATTTTAATAAAAAACCTGATAAAGACCAAAAGAATAAAAATGTCCCAACTACTCCAAGAGCTATTGCCATTAATAGCTGCTTTCCACTTAATATATTAGCATCTGATGTTACTTTATAGTAAGCTAAAGCTAATATCATTATAGATACTAAAAACATAAGAACTGATAATTTTTTATTTTTTAGCTTTACTTTTTCATTTTTCTTTGAAGCTGTTAATAAATCTATTAAGTTATAATTTGATATTGTAACTGTATTAAATATCATTACTAAAAGATACATTATTCCAAAATATATTATTGTTTTTACCATAGCAGCTTGTGAAAATACAAATTTATATTCAGTCATATCTGCTTCAAACATCTTTGCTACAACTACTGACATAAGCTGTGATACAAAAATACCAATTACTAATCCAACTATTAAAGAAATTATTCCTATAATTAAAGTTTCAATGAAAAGTATTTTTGAAATTTTCCCCTTTCCCATACCAAGAGTCATATATACTCCAAATTCTTTTTTTCTTCTTTTAATTAAGAAATTATTTGCATATACTATTAAAAATCCTAATATTAAAGATACAAAAACTGAAACTCCTGCTAAAAGACTTAACATAAGCTTTATTATTTCTCTTGTAGAACTTGAAATATCAAGCATTGCTTGCTGAGAATCCATAGAATTAAATATATAAAATATTGCAACTCCCAATATAAGTGTTAAAAAATAAATTGCATAATCTTTAAAGCTCTTCTTTATATTTTTTAGTGAAAGCTTAAATAACATCATTTAGTTCACCTCCAAGAAGAGTTACTACATCAATAATTTTATCAAAAAATTCCTTTCTTGTTGAATTTCCCTTTACTAATTCATTAAATATTTTTCCATCCTTTATAAATAATATTCTTTTGCAATAGCTTGCTGTAAAAGCATCATGGGTAACCATTACTATGGTAGCATTTAATTTATTATTTAAATACTCAAAGTTTTCTAAAAGCATTCTTGCAGATTTTGAATCTAAAGCTCCTGTTGGTTCATCTGCTAAAACTAATTTAGGATTTGTTATTATTGCTCTAGCAGAAGCTACTCTTTGTTTTTGTCCTCCAGATACTTCATAAGGATACTTATTAAGAATTTCTTCTATTCCAAGCTTCTTTGAAATATCTCTTACACGACTTTCTATCTCTTTAGGTTTGACTTGTTGTATTGTTAAGGCTAATGCTATATTTTCATAATTAGTTAAAGTATCTAAAAGATTAAAATCTTGAAATATAAATCCAAGCTCTTCTCTTCTAAACTTATTTAATGCATTGCCTTTTAATTTAGTAATATCATTATTATTTACAATTATCTCTCCTGAAGTTACCTTATCTATTGTAGAAATACAATTTAAAAGAGTTGTTTTCCCACTTCCTGATGCCCCCATTATTCCAACAAACTCACCCTTAAAAACATTAAAACTTATATTATCAATTGCCTTTGTAAGATTTCCTTTATTTCCATAATATTTTTCTATGTTTTTTACTTCCAACACTTTTTCCATAAAAATTCTCCTCTCTTTTCTTAAGCTTATGGTTATATTATAGAAAATTTTTATGATTTCTCACATCGATTTATCTTACAAGACCCTTACATTTTTGTCACATTAAAATTTAGTAAAACTATTTTTAGGAAAGTATATCTTAACTACAGTTTCCATATTAAGTACTGAATTTATTTCTATATTTTGTCCAAGCTTATCACATAGCTTTTTGCATAAGTATAATCCAATACCTGTAGATTTATTTATTTTTCTACCATTTTCTCCTGTAAAACCTTTTTCAAATACTCTAGGTAAATTGTCACTTTCTATTCCTATTCCATTATCTTTTATATAAAGAACAGTATTATCTTTATATTCTTCTGAAAATATTTCAATTTCAGCTTTATCTTTTTTAGAATATTTTATGCTGTTTATTATTATTTGATTTAATATAAATGCCATCCATTTTGAATCACTATACACTTCTTTATCCACATCATGAATATTAAGCTTTATCTTTTTTGATATAAAGCTCCTTTTATTTTTTAAAATTACTGAATTTATAATTTTTTGAAGGTTCATAGGCTTTATGATATAGTCTTTTTCTACATTATTACTTCTTGCATAAAATAATGCTTGCTCAACAAAATATTCAACCTTTTCTATTTCTTCATTTATGTTTTTAGTTATTTCACTTGGATTATTTTCTACTATCATCTTACTTACTGCTATAGGAGTTTTTATTTCATGTATCCATAGTTCTATGTATTCTTTATATTCTTCATTTGCAAATTTATACTCATTAACATGTTCAGCCATTGATTTTTCAATTTCTTTTAAAGTATTTATTAAAATTTTTCCTTCTAAAAAATCTGCTTTATCTATAATTTCTGGAATTAAATATTTTTTATCTAACTTTTCTAGATTTTTTGTTAAGTTATTATAAAAATTTTTCTTCTTTAAATATTCAATAAAAACTATTAAAAGATAAGAAAAAAGTATACTTATAGGAATATATATCTTTATCAATGTATTAATAGAATAAGGCATTAAAAATATTTCAATAGTAATTATAACTAAAGTAATTGTTATAAAATTTATTATTTTTTCTTTTAAAAATTCACTAAGTCTCATTTTAAAATGTATCCTTGCCCTCTTTTAGTTTCTATGATATCTTTTAAATCTATGTCTTGTAATTTTTTTCTTAATCTATTTATATTTACAGTAAGAGTATTATCATCAACAAACATCTCTCCTTCCCATAAATAGGTCATTATTTCATCTCTTGAAACAATTTTATTTCTTTTAGATATAAGATAATATAGTATTTTAAATTCATTTTTTGTAAGTTCAATTTCTTTATTTTCTTTTTCTACTGTACTTTTAGAGGTATTTAAAATAAATTCATTACAATTTATTTTATCACTTCCTGATTTATTTATTCTTTTTAAAATAGAGGATATTCTTGCTAAAAGTATTTGTGAGTTAAAAGGCTTTGTAACAAAATCATCTGCACCATAATTAATGCTTATAAGCTCATCAAGTTCTGTATCTCTGCTTGTTATAATTATTATAGGAATATCTGATGTTTTTCTTATCTCTTTACATATATACTGTCCATCACAGCCTGGAAGATTAATATCTAAAAGAATTAAATCACATTTAGAGTTTAAAATTTCTGAAATAGTATTATCAAATTTATCCATGTATTTTATACTATAACCATTATTGCCTAAAAATATACCTAATTCATTTCTTAATTTTTCATCATCTTCAACAATTAAAATACTATTCATAACTAACACCTCAAATCATTTATTAACTAAAAATACAACTAATATACATCTTTCATAATACAATCTTTTTAAAAAAAATGCCACTAACCAAAAAGTATGATTAGTGACATAACTTTAAATTTTATGTAAATACAAACCCTAATAACTCAAGCTTATTATTTTTTATTTGAAAGAAAACCAAAGGTTCCTCCACAAATTCCTCCTATTATATGAGAAATGTGAGATATATTATCAGTACTTATTACTCCTTGAACAATTTCACTTCCTATGTAAGCAATTCCAACTAAAATAAGAGTTAAAGGTATTTTTTGTTCTGTCATTCCTGTAATTGAAGAAAGTAATATAAGCATAAATACTATTCCACTGGCACCTAATAATCCAGTATTAAAAAATACTATGTTAAATACTCCTGTTATAAAAGCTGTAAATAAAATCATTATTAATAACTTCTTGCTTCCATACTTTTCTTCAATCATAGGTCCTATTACTAAAATTAAAAGAATATTTCCTATGAAATGTTCCCAGTTAGCATGTCCAAGTACATGTCCAAATAGCCTTATATAAAATAATGGTGATAACATCGACCCTCTATATACACTAAAAAATAGGCTATTTGTTATTCCTCCTGTAATATAGTTTAAAATAAGAGCAAAAAAAGATATAAAGACAAAAGTAAGTATTACTGGTGAATTATAATTTATCTTTTTTAAATATTTTCCCATAAAATCCTCCTTAATGATTTTTTTCTCATTATACCATATTTTTACTTGATATTATAAGATAAATATACTTAATGTGCTTTAAATATTAAATAATATATAGATATATTAAAAAACTTTAACAAAATATATTACTCTCTATTCTTCGCCAAGCTCCTCGA
>ONGV01000152.1 GCA_900317445.1 uncultured Eubacteriales bacterium
TACAATTTTATTTACTCCACATACTACAATAACCTTTTCTGGTCCATATAACATAGCTGCAACACGATTTCCATTTCCATCAACATTATATAATTCACCATCTTCAGTCACAGCATTGCTACTTGTAAAATATGCATCTGAAAAGAATGCACTTTTATAAATATTAATTACTTCCTCTGGAGTTAATCCCTCTTTATTTCTATCTAAAAAGTCATATCTGCCACTTCTTAAATGTTCCATTACTCCAGTTTCAAATAAACTCATAGAACCACCACAAGTTACTTTAGAGCCTTCTTTAACTAACTCTTCTATTTTTGATATTAATTCCTTTTCATCTTTTACAAAATAACCATTCATATTATTAGCTTCTAAAGCCTTTATAGTTCTTAATATCTTCTGTTCATTTACCCATTCTACATTCTTATCCATAAATACACCTCATTTCTAAATTAAAAAGAACTCACTAAAAAGCAAGTTCTAATTTTTATTATATTATTTATTTCTTCCACAGCACTTTTTATATTTCTTACCACTTCCACAAGGACAAGGATCGTTTCTTCCTATCTTGTTTTCATTTCTAACTATTTTAGATTCTCTATATTCTTTCTTTATAGTTTCTCTCTTTTCTTCTGAAAAAATACCATCCCATTGTGGTAAAGTATATAAATATTCAGCTTTTGCATCAAGCATATTGAAGTATAACTTTTCTAAATTAATATCAAGTACTAATTCTGAATCTTCATTTAATGTTTCTAATTCATAAGGATTATTTAAACTATCATTTATTCCATCAATAAATCCCATAATGAATTCTACTGTTGTTCCTTGTTCTTCTGCTAATTTCTTTATTGTAGTTTTCTTAATTTCCTTATGTTTTGCTAATAAATCTCTATATATATTTGTTTCTATTTTAGAATATTCTCTCCAAAATGCTGCTTCGCCCTTTGTCTTAACATAGTCTACTACCATGTCTGTCCAATTATCATATAAACTCATAGTTCTCTCCTCTTTCTCTTATAGTTATTCACTTATTCATACAAAGTATAACAATTTGTTAACGATTTTTCAATAATATTATTTACTAAAATTTACTTTTTCTTAAAATTCTATATATCCACTTGGATTATCTCGCTTTGCCATAGAAAGTGTTATATCTTTTCCTTGTACAATTCCTTTTTCTTCTATAGCACTTAATGCTGTTTGAAATGCTAAATCTGGATTATTATTTGTTTTACTTAAATGTCCAAGTAATATATTTTTTCCTTTTCCACATTTAACAATATCAATAATAGCTTTTCCACAATCTTCATTTGATAAATGGCCTATTTCACTTAAAATTCTACGCTTTAAAGTATATGGATATGGTCCATATTTAAGCATATTCACATCATGATTACTTTCTAGTAGAATAACTTCTGAATCTTTTATATTACTATATATTTCATCTGTAAATGTACCAAAATCAGTAGCTACACTAACTTTTTTATTATTATTTGAAATAGTATAACCAACAGGTGCTATAGCATCATGTGGAATTACAAAAGATTTAACATCTAAGTCTCCTATTTGCACTACACTTCTTCTATCCATAATTTTTATATTATGTTCTTTTATTTTTCCTAAAGATGGCTCCATAGCACTCCAAGTTTTATCATTGGCATAAATTGGGATATCATACTTACGTGATAATATCCCAACACCTTTTATATGGTCACTATGTTCATGAGTAATAAATATTCCATCTATACTTGAAGGATTTTTATCTATAGATTTTAATGCCTCATCTATCTTTTTTCCTGGAAGACCTGCATCTATAAGTATATTAGTTTTTCCAGATGATACAAATATACTATTTCCACTGCTTCCACTATATAATGAGCAAAATATCATTTATTCTCCTCCACATTCATCCTCTACATCAATTCTAAATATATCTGCACCTAAACTTCTAAATTTACTTTCTATATGAGGGTACCCTCTATCAATATGTTCTATGTTGCTTATTTCCGTTCTTCCATCTGCTACAAGACCTGCTATAACCACCGCTGCACCAGCTCTTAAATCTGTAGCCTTTACATCTGCACCAGTTAAATTTTTTACTCCATCTATTATAGCAACTCTTCCTTCTACTTTAATATTTGCTCCCATCTTTCTAAGCTCATCTATGTGTTTATGTCTATTTTCCCAAATAGCTTCATTTATTAAACTTCTTCCTTCAACTACACTTAATAATGCTGACATTGGTTGTTGAATATCTGTTGGGAACCCTGGATAAGGAGCTGTTTTTATATTAACTGGTCTTAATTTTTTATCTACAGTAACTCTTACACTATCATCACCTTCATCAACAATAGCACCCATTTCTTTTAGCTTTGCTGTTATTGATTCTAAGTGTTTAGGAATTACATTGTTTATAGTTACGTCTCCTTTAGTTGCTGCTGCTGCTATCATAAATGTACCAGCTTCTATTTGGTCAGGTATTACACTATAATTACAACCTTTAAGTTCTTTAACTCCATTTATTTTTATAACATCCGTTCCTGCACCTTTTATATCTGCACCCATAGTGTTTAAGAAGTTTGCTAAGTCAACTATATGTGGCTCTTTTGCTACGTTTTCTAACACTGTAAGACCTTCTGCAAGAGTTGCTGCAATCATAATATTCATAGTTGCACCAACTGAGACCACATCAAAGAATATATTTGTTCCTACTAATTTATCTGCCTTTACATTAACTGCTCCATGCTCTATAGTAACTTCTGCTCCTAAAGCTTCAAATCCCTTTATATGTTGGTCTATTGGTCTAACCCCTATAGGACATCCTCCAGGTAATTCAACCCTAGCTTTTTTAAATCTAGTAAGTAATGCTCCTATAAAATAATAAGAAGCTCTCATTCTTCTAACATCATCTGTACATGCATTAAAATTATTTACATCCGTACTATCTATCTCTAAAGTATTATCATTAATTTTATTTACAACACAACCTAATGATTTAAGTATTCTTTGAAGACAATGAACATCTTCTATGTCTGGTACATTCTCAATTATACACTTTCCGGTCATTGCCATAACTGTAGCTGGTAAAATAGCTACTGCTGCATTTTTGGCTCCATTTATATCAACAGAACCTTTTAGAGGAATGCCTCCGTTTATTATTAATTTTTCCATCAAATTCACCCTTATTCGTAAATTATATATTATTAAAGTTTCTGCATTATCTTATTTATAGATGGAGAACTTCCCATCCCATAATTATTTCTATCTTGAATATTATATCATAAACTATATTTAATTAAATATCTTTTGTTATTTTTTAATCAATTAAAAAATTAAATTCTCTATATTTGTTTTCTTATATTTCCTAGTATGCTATAATTTATCTTAAAGTATGTATTTTTACACATTAATTTATGGTAAATACTTAAGAAAGGAGAAAGTACTAACTTAATATGAAATATTATATTGTGGCACTATTTAATAAAGAATCCTATGAAACTATTTTCCCTATTCAAAAAAATATTTCAAAAAAATTTAAAGGATATAGAAATTCTCCAATACCACACATAACATTATCTATACTAGAAAACCCTAACATAGAAAAATTAACACCAGTTATAGAAAAAATAATTAAACCTTATAAAAAATTTAAAATAGAACTTAATAGTGATGTTTCTATATCAGAACAACTTCATTGTTTAACCTTACAAATGGAATATAGAGGATATATTAAAAAAATAAAAACATCTCTTTCAGATTTTTTAGAGTTAAATGGATTTAATGATTTAATTCCTGCTAATAGTGAACTTTCAATTTCTATAGCTAATGTAAATTCTTCAAATAAAGATAATAAACGTACTGATATGTATTGTGATTTAATAAAGAAAAATCCTAATACAATTACTTTAAAAATAGATAGATTAGAAATTTGGAAATTTTCTAATAACAGAAAAGAAACTTATATAAAAAGTTTCCCTTTAAGAGATTTTTAATTATATGATATTATCCAAAGAATTCAAAATTTTATACTTAAATTTTGAATTCTTTTTTTGTTTTTACAAAATTTTTTTGTATTCGTTTACTGGTCTTTTCTTTATCTTCATAATTTTGTAATATATATGTATACTTTATTAAGAGAAACTTATTTGTATTTTTATAATATAAATTTAAGTAACAATAAAACAAAGAAAGGAGAATGTTACTGGCATCATAAGTTGATCATCAAAAGATACATGCAATATATTTTATGATTTTTCAGTAACGGTATAAATAATGAATATTCAAACTTTACTAAAACACGAGGAAGAACTTATTAAAAATATAGCTATTGATAATACTTTAAATGATTACACATTATTTGCCAGAAAACATCTTCAACTTCATATAAAAATGAGTGACTTAGCAAACGAAACTAAATGTTATAAATATTGGGTTGGCGAAATAGACTCTGTGAATTTAGAAAATGTTTTTCAAAAATACATATCCTGTTTTCATCAAATTTTATTTTTAGGTCTTGATAGTAACTTTGAGAATTTAGAATCAATAACTTCTCAAAATACAGACTCCTGTCTTAGTGATCAATTCTTAAATTTATACATAGACATAAATGATTCTATAATGTCTTCATCAGAGGATCATTTTATTACATTAGTTGAGGATTATCTAACTCTTGGAAATTCTCTTGGTTTTTCTGAAAAACAAATAACTAATGGTATTTTAGATTACACTGAAGAAATAGCTCTCTAATTTTTAGAGGGTTATTTTTTTATTTTTAGGGAACACTACCTTTGAGGTGATAAAATATGATGCCAATATTATTTGCTATTATTTCAGGGGCAGCTATGAGCATACAAGGAGTTTTTAATACTAAACTTGGAGAAAAAATAGGTTTGTGGGAAACTACAGTCCTTGTTCAAGGTATTGCTTTAATTTCTGCTCTTATAGTTTCTTTTATCTTTGGTAAAGGAAACTATAGAGAACTTCAAAATACAAATAAACTATATCTTTTAGGTGGAATTTTAGGAATTATTATTACTTTTACAGTTATGAAAAGTATTAGTGGTATGGGGGCTACATGTGGTATTGCAATAATTTTAGTATCTCAACTTTTAACTGCAGCTTTAATTAACGCATTTGGATTGTTTGGTAGTGAGAAAATATCTTTTGGATTTAAGGAAATATTAGGTATTGCAATTATGATAGTAGGTATTGTAGTATTTAAATGGAAACATTAATTTATGGAGATGAGTAATTTATGAAATTATTTAGCAATATATCTTTTTTATCTGTTCTTGCCTTAAATAACATTAAAGAATATTTTGTTGAAAGAGAAAGTGCTGTTAATGATATAATTAATGATAACTCAATTTATTGGTATGGTCATGCCACTACTTTAATAAACTTATCTGGAACCGTTATTTTAACTGACCCAGTAATAACAAATAGATTAGGAATTTTTAAAAGAGTGGTTGATACCCCATGTGATTTAACTAGCAAAAAACTTGATTATATAATACTTTCTCATGGTCATATGGACCATATGCATTTTCCATCCTTAAAAAAATTAGATAGAAATGCTACTGTTATTGTTCCAAAGGGTTATAAAAAGCTTGTATCTCTTTTAGGATTTAAAAAGGTTGTTCTTCTTAGACATGGTGAAACTTATGAAGATGAAAATATAAAAATTACTGCTTTAGAGGCAAATCATGATGGTAGAAGATTTTATTTAGGAATTGATGATGAAAGTAATTCTTATCTTATTGAAAAAAAAGATGAAAAAGTATTTTTTGCTGGAGATACTGCCTACACAGAAAACTTTAAAGATTTAGAATGTGATGTAGCAATAATGCCTGTTGGTTGTTATAAGCCTGACAGATTTTCTCATATGCATTGTACTCCTAAAGAAAGCTATGAAATGTTTAAAATGATGAAAGCTTCTTATATGATACCTATTCACTATAAAACATTTAAAATTTCTTTAGAAAAATTTGAAGAAACATCTGATACATTAAAAAGTTTCACTGACCCAAACTTAAAAATACTAAATATAGGTCAATCTTATTGTTTTAAATAACAGCTTTTTAGCTGTTATTTTTTATTAACAAAAAACCTAATAAATATATATTATATTAAAGAACCCTTTAATAGGAGATTTTTATGTTTTCTATAAAAAACAAACTTGATAGAAACCTTAGATATTCTTTATTAAATAATGAACATAAATATTATCGTGTCTTAATAAAATATAAATCCCTTTCAGAATCTTTAAAGAAAAAAATCATAAGCTATAAAGGTACTCTTATCTATATTTTGAAAATTTCTAACATAATATGTGCTAAATTAGATAAAAAATCTATTGAAAGAATTATTGAATATCCAGAAGTTAAATTTATAACCTTTGATGAATACTTATTTTTATGTGGTATGAGTGTTTCTACTGCAAATAAAGCCTACTTCTATAAAAAACTTAATTTTTCAGGTAAAGATATAAATATAGGTTTAGTAGATAGCGGAGTTTATCCTCATCCTGATTTATCAACCCCTTCTAATAAAATAAATTCTTTTGTGGATGTTATAAATAATTTGTCCTACCCCTATGATGATAATGGTCATGGAACTGCAATAGCTGGAATAATAGCTGGAAATGGTGCTTCAAGTGAAAATATGTATAGAGGTATTGCTCCTTATTCAATTCTTCATTGCTACAAAGCTTTTAATAGCTTAGGTAAAGGCTTTTCTTCTGATGTTTTATTTTCTATTGAATCTCTTCTCCTTAATTATGATGAAAATAATATAAAAATTCTCTGTCTTCCCTTTGAGCTTTTAACACATAATATGTTAATTTTAGAAGCTTTTAATAACATATTTTCAATTGCAGTAAATAAAAATATCACTCCTATTGTTCCAAGTGGCAGTAATGAAAATATTGAAGGGTCAATTTGTGGAATTGGTAATTTAAAAAACTGTATTACTGTTGGAGGAATTGATACTTCCTCTATAGCAAAACCTTTTAAATATTCATCTGCTGGAACTTTAAAAAGTGGTAAACCAGATTTATGTGCAGCTTGTGTAAATATAACTTCTCTTAATTCTAATACTTCATATATTTCTGAAAAAGATGGGCATAAACTTTATCCTTCAAAACTTTCATCCTCTTATAAAAGTTTTAGTGGCACATCATTAGCTGTTGCATATGTAACAGGAGTTGTTGCTCTTCTTTATGAAAGTAATCCTTCTTTAACCTTTAAAGACATTTTTTCTTTATTAAAGCTATCCTGTGAAACCTTGGATTTTCCTAAGTTTAATCAAGGTGAAGGTGTTATTAATCTTACAAAACTACCTTTTTAGTATGGTTGTTATCTTTGCTCCCCTTTGCTATAATTAATTTACTCAAAATAAATAGTTTTTTATATAATTATAATAAGGAGGGCATAACAAGATGAGCACCTTTATGCTTAAAAATACAAACTTAAACTTTACCCCTGTAAGTAATGTTTTTATAGAAAAGTATATGCCTTATGCAAGGGGAGAATTTGTAAAAGTTTATTTACTGATGCTTAAGCACACAATATCTGGCGAACCTGGAATTAGTGGTCCTATATTGGCATCATCTTTAAATTTATTAGAATCTGATATTATGAATGCCCTAAATTACTGGAGTGACTTAGGTGTAATTAAACTTTCTTCAATTGATTCTATGAATAACTTTTCTGTTGAGTTCTTAGATTTAAATGAAGATAATTATGTTAATAACAACAAAGATGTTAATTTATTAGATGCTTTAGAAAATAAGGGCATTAATGATATGCTTAAAGATATTGAAAAAATTCTTGGAAGAACTTTATCAACTAAAGAAATGGAAATGTATCTTGGATGGCAAAAAGAATTTTCTTTTCCTTCAGAGCTTATATTACTATTAGTTGAATATTGTGCCTCTAGAGGTAAAAGCGATTATAGATATATAGAAAAAGTAGCTCTAACTTGGCATGATATGAATATAAAAACAATGTCACAAGCTCAAAACTATATAAAACAAACAGAAGACAAGTGGATTAAAATAAGAAAAATACTTTCTTATCTTGGTATAAAAAATACAGACCTTATGAAACCTCAAGAAGAAATGCTTAATAAATGGATTACCACATATAATTTTGATTTAGAAATGATTCAAAAAGCCTGTGACATATGTGCAAATCGTCTTAATAGAGCAGATTTTAAATATATTGATGGTATATTAACAAATTGGTTTAATAATAATATAAAAACTTTAGAGGATGTAGTTCTTAAAGATAAACAATTTAAAGGAAACAACAACTACAAAAAGAATAATTATAATAAAAATAATTCTTCTAATGGCTTCAATAATTTTGAAGCTCGTTCTTATGATTATGAAGCATTAGAAAGAAAACTGTTAGGATGGGATACTGATGATTAATGGTTATCAATCTAAACTTTTAGATATTTATTCAAAAATAAGAGAAGAGGAAGCTAATTTTCTTAAGGAAAGAAAAAATACAATAAAAAAATATCATCCTGAAATTTTAGAAATAGATGAAAATATAAAAAAATTATCTTTAAAACTATCTTTAGATATACTTAAAGGTAAAAGTGAAGATAAAATAAAGGAATATAAAGAAAAAATCACAGATTTAAGAATTGAAAAATGTGAAAGTCTTGTTGCAAATGGATATGACCAAGATTATTTAAATATTCATTATAGATGTAATAAGTGTAAAGATACAGGTTTTATTGGAAATACCAAATGTTCTTGCTATTATCAAAATCTTATAAAACTATATTATGAAAAATCATCATTACAAAATGTTTTAAATGAAAAGAATTTTAATTACTTTGATATTAATTTATTTTCAAACAACAAAACTGGAAATGAAAAATATTCTCCAAGAGAAAATATGGAAAAACATTTAGAATACATAACCTCTATCTATCTTCCAAACTTTAAAGATAGTGATACCAATTTATTATTTTATGGTAATCCAGGTAGTGGTAAAACTTATTTATCCTATTGCATTGCAAAAGAATTGTTAGATGCTGGATGTTTAGTAGTATATAAAACTTCTGACGAATTAATAAATAATCTTAAAGAAATTCGTTTTAATAATAATTCTGAACTAGAAGATATTCTTGTAAATTGTGACCTTCTTATAATTGATGATTTAGGTGCAGAACAAAAAAATGAATTTTGTATTACAGAATTATTTAATTTGCTAAATAAAAAACTTCTACTACATAAAAAAATGCTTATATCAACAAATCTTTCTATAGCAGATATAAGTAATATTTATAGTGAAAGAATCTATTCAAGACTTATTGGTGAATTTAAATTATGTAAATTTTATTGTAAAGATATAAGAATAACCCTAAATTTAAAAAGAGGATAAATAAAAAGAGTTGTTATATAAAAAAATATCAATCTAATATATAGTTATTAAAATAATATTATGCTATATATTATTGAATTTTTTATACTGCAACTCTTTTTTATATTTTAAATAATTAATAACAATATCTTAAATCATAGTAGTCTTATAAAATGTAAGTTATGAGCTCTAATAAAACATATGGTATTTGTTAATGCAAAAAAAAATTGCTTCAAAAACTTGAAGCAATTTTTTGGCGACTCAGAAGGGGCTCGAACCCTCGACTTCCAGCGTGACAGGCTGGCACTCTAACCAACTGAGCTACTGAGCCATACCTTGGTGGGCACAACAGGGCTCGAACCTGTGACCCTCTGCTTGTAAGGCAGATGCTCTCCCAGCTGAGCTATGCGCCCAAAGTAAAAA
>ONGV01000321.1 GCA_900317445.1 uncultured Eubacteriales bacterium
AAAGAAGAAGGCATATCTATTACAGACTGTGAAGCATTATCTAGAAGAGTAAGTGATGTTTTAGATGTTGAAGACCCAATAGATAAGGCATACTATCTAGAAGTATCATCACCAGGTCTTAATAGAAGATTATTTACAGATGAACATTTTAAAAAGTTTGTAGGAAGAGAAGTTTTAGTAAAACTTAATGGAAATATTGAAGGTAAGAAAAATATAAAAGGACTGCTTAAAGAAGTAACTGAGGAAAATATAATTGTTGAAGATGAAAAAGCAATAACTATTCCTAAGTCAAAAATAAAGGCAGCAAATTTAGAAGGGGAAATTTAGCAAGGAGGATAAAAAAATGAATGAAGAGTTTATAACTGCTCTAAAGGAAATAGTTAAGGATAAGGGTATAAGTGAGGATTTAATATTTACAACAATTGAGGATGCTATGGTGGCAGCATATAAGAAAAATTATGCAAATAATGTTACAGCTGCTCAAAATGTTAGAGTAAGTATAGATAGAGAAACAGGAGAAATTCATGTATATGCTCAAAAGGTTGTATGTGAAGAAGTTTATGATGAAGTAACTGAAATTTCTTTAGAGGATGCAAAGGCTATAAGCAAAAGATATGAAGAAGATGACATAGTTGAAATTGAGGTAACTCCAAAAAACTTTGGAAGAGTAGCTGCACAATTAGCAAAGCAAGTAGTAACTCAAAGAATAAAGGAAGCAGAAAGAAGTATAATATATAAAGAGTACAAAGAAAAAGAATTTGATATTATAACAGGAACTGTTTTAAGAAAAGATAAGGGAATGGTTTTTGTTAATCTTGGAAAAATAGAAGGTGTAATAACTGAAAAAGAACAAATTCCAGGAGAAGAATATCCATTTAATTCAAAGCTTAAGCTTTATATAGTAGAAGTAAAAGAAGGTTCTAAGGGAGCTCAAGTTCATGTTTCAAGAACTCATCCAGGACTTGTAAAAAGATTATTTGAATTAGAAGTACCAGAAATATTTGATGGAACAGTTGAAATAAAGAGCATATCAAGAGAACCAGGTTCAAGAAGCAAAATAGCAGTTTACTCAAATGATGAATCTGTAGATGCTATGGGTGCATGTGTTGGAACAAAGGGTGCAAGAGTACAAAACATAGTAAATGAATTAAAAAATGAAAAAATAGACATTATAAAATGGAGCAAAGACCCTAAAGAATTTATATCTAATTCTTTAAGCCCAGCTAAGGTTTTAAGTGTTGATATAGATGAAGAAAATAAATCAGCAAAGGTTGTAGTTGATGATAATCAACTTTCTTTAGCAATAGGTAAAGAAGGTCAAAATGTAAGACTTGCAGCTAAGTTAACTAACTGGAAAATAGATATAAAAAGTAAGTCACAAGCAGAAAAAGAAGCTACTTTAGAAGAAATTGAAGAAAATAATTCAGAAGAAATGAGTACAACTGTTACAGAATAAAGGGGTGTTTTTATTATGAAGACAAAGAAGATACCACTAAGAATGTGTACTGGGTGTATGGAAATGAAGCCTAAGAAGGAACTCATAAGAGTTGTAAAAAGTCCTGAAGGAGAGGTTTCTGTAGACCTTAAAGGAAAATCTGCTGGAAGAGGAGCTTATGTTTGCAGAAATAAAGAATGTTTAGAAAAGGCTTTTAAAGCAAAAAGATTAAGCCGAAATTTAGACATTGCAATAAGTGAAGAAGTTTATAATAGACTTAAGGAAGAAATTGAAAATGAATAAGTTTTTTAATTTTTTAGGCTTAATAAAAAGATCAGGAAATTTAATTGAGGGTTACAGTAAATGTAATGAGGAGAGAAATAAAAGAGAAATATATCTTTTTATTTTATCACCTGATGCCTCTGAAAACTCAAGAAAAAAATTTATAAATCATTGTTTAGAAAATAAAATCCCATATATTGAAGATTTCTCAAAGGAGGAATTAGGGGAATCCATTGGAAGACCTGAAGTTATGATTTTGGCAGTAAAAAATAAAAATATGGCTGAAAAATTATTATCTCTTTATGAGGAGGAAGAATATATGAATTAGAATAATCGGGGGTGACTTTATGTCAAAAATAAGAGTATATGAATTAGCAAAAGAATTAAACATTAGCTCAAAAAAATTGATAGAAATGTTAATGGAGGAGTTTAATGTAGAAGTAAAAAATCACATGAGTGTTATTGAAGATGAAGATGCAGAGTTAATAAAGGAATTTATAACTAGTGTAGATGCTGAAGATTTAAAAGATGATGAAGATGAAGACAAAAAGAAGAGTATTGTAGATGAATATGAAGATATTTTAGCTGAAGAAGTTAATAAAGGAAACAAAAAGAAAAAGAAAACTAAAAAGCAAATAGCAGCAGAAAAAGCTAAAGCAGAACAAGAATTTGCAGAAAATACAATACTAGAAATTGGAGAAACAATAACTGTTAAAGAATTAGCAGATATGCTTCAAAAACCATATGCAGATGTTATTAAAAACCTTATGTTCTTAGGTATTATGGCAGCTGTAAATCAAGAAATAGATTATAATACAGCAGAAAAGTTATGTGAAAAGTATGAAATAATGTGTGAAAAGAAGGAAGAGTCAGCAGAACTTGAATCTTTAAATGTTGAAGAAGAAGACGATGAAAACTTAGTTAAGAGACCTCCTATAGTAACAGTTATGGGACACGTTGACCATGGTAAGACTTCCCTTTTAGATGCTATAAGAAAAACAAAGGTTATAGACAGCGAAGCTGGAGGAATAACACAACATATAGGTGCCTACACTGTAACGATAAATGGAGAAAAGATAACATTTTTAGATACTCCAGGACATGAAGCTTTCACAGCTATGAGAGCTAGAGGAGCTCAAATTACAGATATAGTTATACTAGTAGTTGCAGCTGATGATGGAATAATGCCTCAAACAAAGGAAGCTATAAGTCACTGTAAGGCTGCAGATGTTCCTATAGTTGTAGCTATTAATAAAATAGATAAACCAGGAGCAAATATTGATAAAGTAAAACAAGAATTAACAGAGTATGGCTTAGTTTCAGAAGACTGGGGTGGAGATACTATATGTGTACCAGTATCAGCTAAGAAAGGTATTAACTTAGATCAATTACTAGAAATGGTTCTTTTAACAGCAGAAATGCTTGAACTTAAAGCTAATCCAAATAGAAAAGCTATGGGTACAGTAATAGAAGCAAAACTTGATAAAGGAAGAGGAGCAGTGGCTTCATTACTTGTTCAAAGTGGTACTTTATCAGTTGGAGATTCTATATTAGTTGGAACTACTTATGGAAGAATAAGAGCTATGTTTAATGATGATGGAAAGAAGATAAAATCAGCAGGACCTTCAATGCCAGTAGAAATATTAGGACTTTCAGAAGTACCAGCAGCTGGAGATAGATTTAATGAAGTAAAAGATGAAAAGACAGCTAGAGATATGGCTGAAAAGAGAAAAGAAAAATTAAAGATTGAAACATTAAATTCTTCTCATAGAGTTTCATTAGAAGATTTATATAATCAAATTAGAGAAGGAAAGGTTAAAGAACTTGCAATAATAGTTAAAGCAGATGTTCAAGGTTCTGTAGAAGCTATAAAACAATCTCTTGAAAAATTATCAACAGATGATGTTAAGGTAAGAGTTATTCATGGAGGAGTAGGTGCTATAACTGAAACTGATGTTACCTTAGCTACAGCTTCAAATGCAATAATTATAGGATTTAATGTAAGACCAGATGTTAATGCTTCAGCTTTAGCAGAAAGAGAAGAAGTAGAAATAAAAACTTACAGAATTATCTATGATGCAATTGAAGATGTTAAATCTGCTATGATAGGTATGCTTGAACCAGAATATAGAGAAGTTGTTTTAGGTAAAGCAGAAGTTAGAGAAACTTACAAGATTTCAAATGTAGGAACTATTGCAGGATGCTATGTTTTAGATGGAAAGATTGTAAGAAACTCAGAAGTTAGAGTTATAAGAGAAGGTGTAGTTGTATTTGAAGGAGTTCTTGCATCATTAAAGAGATTTAAAGATGATGTAAAGGAAGTTGCATCAAACTATGAATGTGGATTAAGTGTTGATAGATTTAATGATATTAAAGAAGGAGACATCATTGAAGCATTTAAAATGGAAGCAATTGTTAGAAAAGAGCTTTAGTTAAAGAGGTGATTTAAATGCCTAATTATAGAGGTGGCAGAATTAACGAAGAGGTTAAAAAAGAAATAAGTAACTTAATTCGTGATGATATAAAAGATCCTAGACTTACAGCAATGATTTCAGTAACTGCAGTAAAGGTAACTAAGGATTTAAGATATGCAAAGGTATATGTAAGTATATTTGCAAAGAATGAAGAGGAAAAGAAAACTAATTTAGAAGCTTTAAAAAGTGCAGAAGGATTTGTAAGAAAAGAAATTGGTCACAGAATTAATCTTAGATATACTCCTCAAATTATATTTGAATTAGATGATTCTATTGACTATGGAATGCATATTGATAGTTTAATAGAAAAGACAAGGGGTAAATAATATGTCATTAAAAGATATTTCAAAGGTTATATTAGAATCTAATAAAATAGGAATAGCCTTCCATGCATCACCAGATGGTGATGCAATTGGAAGCACACTAGCTCTTTACCATGGATTAAAAGAGTTAGGAAAAGATGTATATATACTTTCTAAAGAAGTTGTTCCAGATAATCTTGCATTTTTACCAGGTTCAGAAGAAATTGATGGAGATATGCCAAGAACTACTTACGATACCGATTTAGTTATTGTATTAGATTGTGGAAATATGGATAGAATATGTGCTAGAGTAGATGATTTTTGTGGAACTTTAATTAATATAGACCATCATGTTACAAATGATATGTATGGTGTTATTAATCATATAGAGCCAAAATCAGCAGCAACAGCAGAAATTGTTTATCTTCTTTTAAAAGAATTAGGATATAATTTTGATAGTCAAGAAGAAATATTCCAAAGAATAGGAACATGTATTTTTACTGGAATTGTTACAGATACAGGTTGCTTTAGACATTCTAATGTTACAAAAAGAACTCATACAATATCAGGAGAACTAATGGAATGTGGTGTAAATAACACAAAAATATATGACAGTCTTTTTGATAATAAGCCTTATGAGAAAGTAAAACTTATGGGATATGCTTTAAGTAGACTTGAACTTTTAGTTAATAATAAAGTATCATTTATAGAATTATCTAAAGAATTATTAGATAGTGTATCTCTTGGAAACCTTGATACTAGCGATATTATTTCTATTGCTTTAGGAATAGAAGGGGTAGAAGTAGCTGTTGTTACAAAGGAAGTTGAAGATGGGGTAAAAGCAAGTTTACGTTCAAAGGCAGATTATGATGTAAGAAGAGTAGCAGAAGCTTTAGGTGGAGGCGGACATATAAAAGCATCAGGACTTAAGCTTATGCATACTTCATTAGATGAAGCAAAATACAAAATAATTAAAGAAATAGAAAAAGAGATGTAGATATGAATGGAGTTCTTAATATTTTTAAAAATAAAGGTATGACTTCTTTTGATGTTGTAAGTAGAGTTAGAAAAATAGCAAAGGAAAAAAAGGTGGGTCATACAGGTACTCTTGATCCAGAAGCGGAAGGAGTACTTCCTGTTTGTATTGGAAAAGGAACTAAAATAATAGATTTTATAATGGATTCTGAAAAAGGATATAGTGTAAAATTTAAGCTTGGAATAAAAACAACAACCTATGATTTAGAAGGAGAAATAATAGAAGAAAAGGATACTTCATTTTTAAAAGAAGAAGAAGTAAGAAAAGCTATTAACTCTTTTAAAGGAGAATATTTACAGGTTCCTCCAATGTTTTCTGCTTTAAAGAAAAATGGTGTAAGATTATATGAACTTGCAAGAAAGGGAATTGAAGTTGAAAGAGAAGGAAGAAATATTACTATATATAACATAGAAAATATAAAAATTGAATTACCTTATGTTTCAATGGATGTTACATGCTCTAAAGGAACATATATAAGAAGCTTATGTTATGATATTGGAGAAAAGCTTAATGTTTTTGCTACTATGACAGACCTTAAAAGATTTAAAACTTCATTTTTTTGTGAAGAGGACAGCATTAATATTAATGATTTAAATGAAGAAAATATAAAAGAAAATCTTATTTCAATAGAAGATGCTTTAAAAAATTATCCTAAAATATATATAACAAAAGGATATACTAAATTAATTGTAAATGGAGTAAGAGTAGGAGATAAAAGATTTACTAAAGACTTTGTAGAAAATAATGTTCTTTATAGGGTTTATGATGAAAATAAAGAATTTTTAGGTCTTGGTAAAAAAAATGAAGAAGGATTTAAAATGGAAAAGTTATTAATTGGGTAGGAGATAGAGAAAATGAAGAATAATACATATAGTTATGTTGCCCTTGGAAGCTTTGATGGACTTCATAAAGGACATTTATCTTTAATAAAGAAAACTGTAGAATTAGCTAAAAAGATAAATGGAATGAGTATAGTATACACTTTTAAAAATCATCCTAGAAAATTTATAAAGTCAATTGATAACCCAAAATTACTTCTTGATAATGAAAGTAAAAAAGAAATTTTAAAAAAAGAAAATGTTGATTTAGTATATTTTGAAGAATTTAATGAAGACTATATGAAACTTTCTCCAGAGGAATTTGTAAAATACTTATGTGAAAAATTTAATGTAAAGGGAATAGTTGTAGGATTTAATTATAGATTTGGATATAAAAATTCAGGGGATGTTAATCTTTTGAAAAAATTATCAAAGATTTATAATTATGAATTATATGTTATGGAACCTTGTACATATAATGAAGAAGCTATAAGTAGTACAAAGGTAAGGCAAGCACTTACAAGAGGTGCACTTAATGAAGCAAATGAAATGTTAACAAGACCATTTTTTATAAAGGGAGAAGTTGTTCATGGAAAACAGCTTGGAAGAACAATAGGATTTCCAACAGCAAATTTAAATTTTTCAAAAGATATAATTCTTCCT
>ONGV01000295.1 GCA_900317445.1 uncultured Eubacteriales bacterium
CGTCTTATGACCCATATAAAATATATGGTTGCAAGAGCCTTTAAAGGAGAAAAAATAAAGTTGGACATGAATGAATACATGAAAAGTGAGCTTCCTCACTCTTATGCTATTGCAAGTGATATATGTAAAAAACTTTCAAAAAGACTTAAGAAAAATTTTGATGATGTAGAAATCGGATATCTTGCACTACATATAGAACGTGTATATAAAGATGAACAGCCTTAATTTAACATACAAAAAGTAGTTATTGCTTTAACCAAGAAATGGTATCAATAGCTACTTTTTTATTTATTGATTTTCATCCTGCTTTTTACGTTCTACTTAAGTTTTATTAATTTTTTCATCCTCTTTGGATAATTTGTTATTATGCTATCAATATTCCACATTAACAGTTCTTTTACTTTACTTTTATTATTTACAGTATATACATTAACCATAATTTTATTCTTATGAGCATTTTCTATGTATTTTTCATTAACAATTTTAAAACAAGGATGAAGTGCATCTGCTTTATATTTTTCTGCATAGGAGATTATGTTATTTATTGATTTTGAATATAATAAGCCAGTTTTTATACTCTTACATATTTCTTTACATTTTAACATTGATTTATGATTAAAGCTTGATAAAATAATCTTATCCTTTAGATTATATTTTTTTATCAACATTATAACATCCTTTTCAATATCTTTATAATCTATCTTATTATTTTTTATCTCTATATTAAGAAATATTCCTGATTTCTTTACTAAAGATAAAACTTCTTCTAATGTTGGTATATAAACTTCTTTATGAAAATAAAAAAATAAATTTCTGTTTTTTAAGGCTTGAAGCTCCTTTAAAGTATATTCTTTTACATATCCATCTCCAAAGTAGGTTCTATTTACCTTTTCATCATGAATAACAACAAGCTTATTATCCTTTGTTTTATGAACATCTAACTCTATACCCTCACATCCAGCTTTTATTGCTTTTTTAAAAGAAAGAATTGTATTTTCAGGATAAAACCAACTATCTCCTCTATGTGCAAAAATCATATAATCACCTCAAAATTTATTTTTTAATAAGCATCATCATAAGAAATACTAAGATTATAACAGTTAAAGTTAACCACAAGAAAGGTAATATTTGTATAATGAAACTTTTTGAATTCTCTTCCTCATTCTTTTGCTTTAATAAAACCATAGGAAAAACGGGAAGTGAAATTAAAAATGCTATTGGCATCATTAAATCTATTATTTGTCCAAACTTTAACCAGGCAAAATAAGATAAAACAGACCATATTAAAGTAATAACCCCTAATAAAATATATAAATACTTTTGTTTTATATGCCTTTTTAATATAAGTCCATTACCTTCATTAATGCTTTTTAAGCATTTTCTTTTCCATAAACAATTTGAAATTTCATTTATTATTACTAAAAATATTATTAAAAAAGATAAAATTAAAGCAGAGATTTCTGAAAATGATTCTGCTATTTTATCCCCCTTAATAATATATTTCATAATAAGTCTTATAAAGATAATTACTAAAATAATGTGTAAAATTTGATTATTCTTTTTTTTCCAATCTGTTATGATTTTAAACTTTATTTTATCCTCTATTTTTATAGGCTTTAAACTTAAATCTTCAGAGTAGAAAAAATATACATTATCTTTTTCAAACAAAAATTTCCAGCCTGCCTCTTCATATTTTTTCATATATTCCATATATTTATTATTTCCAACATAATTTTTATCAAATAATTCTACTGCAAAATTAATCTTTTTAGGCTCACACCTTTTAAAAATATATAAGCTTTCTTGCTTTGCTGTAAGAATCCACCCTTTTTCTGCCATGTTCTCTAAATATGCCTTTGTTTCTTGAAGATTTTCTAAATTTAATGGTATTCTTTTTATTAATTCACTTTTCATGTTTTCTCCTAAATTTTAAATATTATCTATAATAGTATGCATATGTTCATCTGCTAAATTCCATGGAACTAAATATCCAGAGCCTTTAGAACAAAACACTGATGTTGAGGTATTTTCTATATCTGAGTCTTTATTATAACCTATCTTTTCTATTACTTCTTCAGAATTATGACATTCATCATATCCGTCAAACATAAAATTTATATTTCCCTTTCCTTTTGTAAATGAAACAATTTCCATACTATAATTCATAAAAGTTGAAACAGGACCTCTTCCTGTTATAATAACTTTGTTTTCTGTAGTTTCTACAGGGTTAAATTCTCCAGAAAGTTTTTGTATATCAGAAAGTATCCTACCCATATTTTCTAAAGGAGCAGATATTTTAAATTTATAATAAGGCTCTAAAAGAATATTTTCTGCTTTTTCTAATCCTTGTCTTATTGCTCTATAAGTAGCCTCTCTAAAGTCTCCTCCTTCAGTGTGTTTTATATGACTTCTTCCTGTTAAAAGAGTTATTTTTATATCAGTTATAGGAGAGCCTGTAAGTATCCCTTTATGTTCTTTTTCAAAAACATGAGTTTTAACTAAATTTTGAAAACCATAACTTAAATTATCTGTATGACATTTACTTTCAAATGTTATTCCC
>ONGV01000105.1 GCA_900317445.1 uncultured Eubacteriales bacterium
AGAATTGCACCAGAAACAATAGCTGCTCTTATAAGTTCTCCTGTTTTTTTAGCATGCATATACTTTAGTTCATCTTCAGAGATTTCACTTTTTCCTTCGTTTATAATATCAACAACTTGCCCTCCTATCATACCTTCAGAGCCTGCTGCTTCTGCTATTTCTTTTGAAGCCCTTAAAGCATTTTCTCCATTTTTTAGTGAAAAGTTCATCATTATTATCATAGCTTCATTTAAAAGTGCATCTCCTGCTAAAGTAGCTATTCCATCACCAAAAACCTTATGATTTGTAGGCTTTCCACGTCTTAAGTCATCATTATCCATAGCTGGAAGATCATCATGGATTAAAGAATAAGTATGAATCATTTCTATAGAAGCTGCCATTTCTAAAATTTCTTTATACGAATCTTTATATATACTATATACAAGAAGCATAAGTATTGGTCTTATTCTTTTGCCTCCCATATTTAAGCTATAACTTTCTGCTTCATAAATAAGCTTATTGTAAGATTCTCTTCCTTTAAAATAATTTTTTAAATAAGTTTCAATATCTTTTTTACAATCATCTATTCTCATCTTTAAACTCCACTTCTTTTTCATCTTTTATAATAGAAACTTTTCCCTCTAAGGTATCTAAAATTTTATATAGTTTATTAACAAGTTTAGTTCCTTCTTCATATGCCTTCATAGACTCATCTAAAGTTAAATTATTTTCTTCTAAAGATAATAAAACATTTTGAAGCTTTAACATAATATCTTCATAACTTTCTTTCTTTGCCATAAACTCCTCCTATTAGTAAGTTTTATTTTTCTAGGATAAAATGTCCACTAACCTTACCATCTTTTAATGTTATCTTTATATCTTTATCATTTTTAAGTTGCTTTATAGATTTTATAATCTCTTTATCTTCTTCTATTATAGCATATCCTTTATTAAGTAAGCTAATAGGATTACTCGCCATTAAAAGATTGTTTATTCCCTTTAGCTTTTCTTTTTCTATGTGAATTTTAGATAATAAAATATTATCTAATCTATTTTTTAAATTATCCACTTCAATATAAGAATTTACTATTTTTTCTTTAGGAGATTGTAATTTTAATATCTTTTCTAAAGACTTTACCTTCTCTTTTTCCTTTAATAAAAGACTTGTAATTTCTTTATTTAAAAATTCTTCTGCTCCTTTTATATTTAAATATAAGTCTTCTTCTAAGGGAACTGCAATTTCAGCCCCTTGAGAAGGTGTTGCTGCTCTTAAATCTGCTACAAAATCAGAAATAGTAAAATCTGTTTCATGTCCAACAGCTGATATTATTGGTATTTTACATTTAAATATTTCCTTTGCTAAATCCTCTTCATTAAAGTTCCAAAGTTCCTCTATAGAGCCTCCCCCTCTTCCTAGGATTATAACATCTACATCTTTTTTTTCATTAAAATATCTTATTCCATCTATAATAGTCTTATAAGCATTTTCTCCTTGAACCTGAGCTGGATATAAAACTAAATCTACTAAAGAATTTCTTCTTCTTGATACATTTATTATATCTCTTATGGCAGCTCCTGTTTTTGAAGTTATTATTCCTATACGTTTTGGAAATAAGGGAATAGGCTTTTTATTTTCTTCATCAAAATATCCTTCTTTTTTAAGTTTTTCTTTAAGCTTTTCAAACTTTATAAAAAGGTCTCCTTCCCCTTCTTCTTCTACTTCTTTTATATAAAGCTGTAAACTTCCACTAGGAGGGTAAATAGAAACACGACCTTTAACCTTTATACTCATTCCTTCTTCTAATCTAAAGCTTAATTTTAAAGCATCATCTTTGAAAATAATGGCATTTATTTTACTACCTTCATCCTTTAAAGAAAAATATATATGACCACTAGAATGATACTTTAAATTAGAAATCTCTCCTTTTACAGAGAGATTCTTTAGGATAAAGTCATTATCAATAATTTTCTTTAAATAATTAGAAACCTCACTTACAGATAATGTTTTAATTTTCATGTTTCTTATAAGCCTCACAAGCATTTTTTACAAGAAGGGTTGTTGTTAATGCACCAACTCCTCCTGGTACTGGAGTTAAGTAAGATGCTTTTTCTATAACCTTATCAAAATCCACATCTCCAGTTATTTTTCCTTCAAATCTTGAAGTTCCTACATCTATAACTATAGCTCCTTCTTTTACATAGGTCTCATCTATGAACTTTGGCTTTCCAATAGCTGCAACTAAAAGATCAGCATCACTTGTTACTTCTTTTAAATCCTTAGTTCTTGAATGGCATATTGTAACAGTTGCATTTTCATTTAATAAAAGTTGTGCTACAGGTTTTCCTACAATGTTACTTCTTCCAAGAACTACAACCTTTTTTCCTTCAAGAGCTATATTTAAGCTTTTTAAAAGAGTTACTACTGAATTTGGAGTACATGGTAAAAATTCTGGTTCTCCCATATATAATTTACCTTGACTTTCAAAGGTTAAACAATCTATATCCTTACTTGGAGATATTTTTCTTATAACATTTTTTTCATTAAGTCCCTTTGGAAGAGGTAACTGAAGAATTATTCCATCTACTTCATTATCATTATTTAAATCATCTATTGTATTTATAAGCTCTTCTTCAGCTATATTTTTATCTAAAACAACCTTTTTAAAATCTACTCCAAGGGAAGTTGAAACTTTTTCTTGGTTGTTCATATAGTAAATAGAGCCTCCATCATCTCCAACTAAAATGGAAGCAATTTTAGGCATTCTTTTTCCTTCTTCTTTTTTTCCTTCAGTAAAGCTTTTTATTTCTTCTTTAACTTTAAGTGCTACTTCTTTTCCGTTTATTATTTCTCCCATTTTATTTTCCTCCTAAGCTTCTTTTAAAACCTTATCTAAAACCCCATTTATAAATGAAACTGATTTTTGGTCTGAATATAATTTTCCAAGTTCTATAGCTTCATTTAATGCTACCTTTTTAGGTACATTTTCATCAAAAACAATCTCATATACCCCTAATCTTAAAATAGTAAGGTTAACTTTAGATATTCTATCTAGTTTCCAATTTTGAAGATTACCTTCTATTATTTTATCTATTTCTTCTTTATTAGCTTCAACTCCATTTAAAAGATTTTTTATGTAATCTAAATCTAATTCTTTTATATTATCTTCATAATTATCAACAAAGACTTCCATTGCCTCTTCAACACTATCTTTGCTTAAAGTTATACTAAATAATAATTCCATTGCTTTTTCTCTTGATTTTTTTCTACTCATAAAAACTCCTTTTTTAATTCTTATCTCTTATTTTTATTATAGACATAATTTTTTTATAATAAACAACTTTTATTATTTTATCACAAGGAAAAACATACTTCCATAACTTTATGAATATTTATTCATAAATGTAGTATAAATTCTTATAAAATAATAGGCTCTCCCTATACAAAGAGAGAACCTAAAAAATTAGTTTTCTGAAATTTCTTCCTCTTCTTTCTTTGGCATATATATATTTTGTACATATATGTCTACTGCTTCAACAGAAAGTCCAGTCATAGCTTCAACAGTTCTTTTTATGTTTTCTTGAACCTTTGCTACAACTTCTGGTATCTTTATTCCATACTCAACAGATACTGCCATTTCAATTAAGGCACTGTTTTCGTTTAATGTTACTTTAACAGTTTTTCCTAAGTTTTTTTTACCTTTAAATATGCTTGAAACCCCATGCTGAAATCCTACAACACCATCAATTTCTTCAGCAGCAATTCCAGCAATTACGCTTACTACTTCATCGGAAATCTTTACTATTCCAATAGTTTGATCCTTATTTAAATCTTCCATATTTTATGACCTCCTAAGTTTTCTATCTTCTAGAAAACTATTAATCTTAGGCTAATTATATCAAATTAAAATTTATATTACAATGGATTTTAATTTTTAACTTCTATAATAACTTCTTTAATACTTGAAGCATTTTGTACTATTTCTTGAATTTCTGCAGCTTCTGTTTCACTAAGTACATTTTCTGATTTTACAATAACACTTGCTTTATTTCCATCATCTGAAATTTGACATAAAGAATCTTCATAGCCTTTATTTTTTATTCCCTGTTCTATAATATTTTGCTTTTCTTGTTTTAAAACTAATGTTTGAATTTCACTTGTAAGGGTAGTTTTATCCTGTTCTGAAATTCCTTCTGCATCTCTTTCACTTTTTAATGTAGCTACAGTAGCTGCTTGAGATTGTTCCCTTTCACATCTTGCATCATAAAAAAAGTCAGAACTACTTGCAGTTTCAGTTTCACTTTTTTTATTTTCTGCTTCTTCATCAAGTTTTGAAGAAGTTTCTTCTACTGGAAATACAGAAGCTAAATCTGTAGGGTCATTTAACCCCTCACTATTTAATTTAGCAGCAAGTACTGCAGTACATACAATTAATCCAAGTAGGGTAAAAATAATACCAAATTGTTTTCTTGTCATGTTTTTTTCCTCCATTATTTTTTAATAAATTATATGTCCTTATTTCATAGGATATACATTAACCTTTTCTGCACTTAACCCATAAAGACTTGATACAGCTTTTTGAATATCGTATTTTATTTTACTATCTGATGCACCTTCTGCTAAAATAATTATTCCCTCAATTTTAGGCTTATATGTTTCAACTATAAATGGCTCATTATCCCCTCCTTCATTAGTCATTACAACTGTTGAGCCATCATTTGTTTGATTACTTACCCTAGTTCCTCCTTCAGTATCCTTTTCTTCTGTTGACACTATTTGTTTTGAACTATCATAGGCTAAGACTTTACTTTCTCCACTTTTAAAGTTTATCATAACCTGAACTTTTCCTACTCCTGACATACTTTCTAGAATATTTTTAAGTTCTTCTTTTTGAGTTTCTTCATATTCATCTTTAGTATTTATAGTTTCTACTTCCTGTGATAATGTACTTTTAACCTTTTCTTTTTCTTTAAACATATCTGGGTAAAATACATTTAAAGCAATAAGCACAAAGGCAATTACTAAAGCTATAGTTAATATATTAGTTGTTTTTTTATCATCTAAAAGCTTTTTTAATTCATTAATAAGCTTTTTTTTTATCCATTTTTCTCCTCCCTACATGTAATAAATTTCTATTATATCTTCAGATACTTGAAGCTCTTTTGAAAGGTAAGTTTTAATTTCTTTTAAATCTTCATCATAACTTTCCTTATAATTATCTTCTAAGCTAACTTTTTTAATTTTTTTTATTCCCTTTTTAGAAACTCCTATGGAAATATTTTCAAAGGAAAACTTTGTATTATTATAAGTACATTCTATTTTGCATTTAAAATCATATTTACTAAAGGCTTCTTTTAAAATAGCTTCTATATTTTTATTAAGATTTTCTTTAAAGCTTTTATTTATATAACTTTCCTCTTCTTTATTATCCTCTTTTGAAAGGGTACTTACAGAAAGTTCCTTTTCATAGGAATTAATAGCTTCCTCTAAAAATACTTCACCTTTTGTAAAAAATGTTATTATAGGATTTAAAATAACAGCTATAAGCATAAGTCCTAAAACAAATTTAATATACTTTTTCATTTTATTATTAGGACATATAAGCTCTATTGCTGATATAAAAATTAAAGTTGTTACTAAATTAACTATAAAGGTTTTTATTACCTCCATTTTATTATCCTCCCACTATAAACTTTCCAGCTGAAGCTATTATGGCAAAGAGTACAAAAAACATTAAACTTACACTTAAAATACAAGATAAAAGAAGAACCATAGCATTTCCTGCCCCTTCAATTGAAGAGGTTATTCTTTTATCACTTATTGGCTCTGTTAAAGCTGCTGATATTTTATATATAAATGAAATTAATACAATTTTTATTATTGGATAAAGTATAATAAGAACTAATATTAAAAGTCCTATGCTACTTATGGCATTTTTTATAATAAGAGAATATCCCACCACAGAGCTTATAGCATCAGAAAAAGCCTTTCCTACAATAGGAATAAAATTATCTACTGCAAATTTTGTGGTTTTTAAAGCTACTGCATCTATTGTACTTGAAGTAATCCCTCTTATAGTTAATGTAGCAATAAATATAGTAATTATCCCTCCTTGAAGCCAAAGGGTAATTTGTTTTATAGTTTTACATAAATTATTTATTTTATGTTCTTCTGATAAATTATTTGCAAACTCTAATACAAAGGAAATTAATATAAGAGGGATTATAATATTTACATATATTTTAGGAATTATTAAAACTGCTACAAGAATTATAGGATCTAAGGTAGCTACTTCTGTGACTCCTCCACTTAAAGCAATTATAGAAACAAGAATTGGCAAAATCCCATTCATAAAAGCTGATATTCCATAAATAACATCTTTTGCTATAGAAATAGATACTAGAAAGCTTTTTGAAAGAATTAAAATTAAAACTAAATAACAAGCATAAAAGGCAATATTTGATACACTATCTGAAGATAAGGCATCTTGAATATTTTTTAAGAGAGAACATAATATTGCTATTACAATAATTGAAAGAGATAATTTTAAAACTGTTTTTACCTCTTTAAAAATAAGGGATACTACTGACTTTAAAATAAGAGAAAAAGATACATTTCCTTCTCCATTTTTTATATAACTTTTTATATATTCTTTTGGATTTAAATCATTAATAAGTTCAACATCACTTTTCATATTATCTATGTAAGTATATAAGCTGTTTAAATTGCTATTTATACTTTCTTCTTGAGTATATTCTTCTAATATTTTATCCTCTGTTAATACTTCATCTGCCTTGCAACTTAAGGCATTAAAAAAAATTATAAAAATCAATAAAATCCAAATCTTTTTCATAAATTTCCTCTATAATATTTCAAGTATAGAATTTAATACTGCCATAAGAATTGGTATTGCTAAAATAAGTATAAATAATTTTCCAGAAAGCTCTACTTTAGAGGCAAGACTACTAGCCCCTGAGTCTTTACATATTTCGCTACAAAAAGAGGAAATATAAGCAATGCCTATTATTTTTAATATAACTCCTAAATATAATCCATTAATTTCAGCTTTTTCTGCTATATTTTTTAAAAAGCTTATTATTTCATTTATTTGCCCTATTGAATAAAGAAATACCATAACTCCTGAAACAAGAAGAATTAAAACAGCTAAATCACCTCTTTTATCTTTAAATAAAAGATAAAGAAAAAGTGAAATAAGTATAAAACTAATTACCTTTAATATATCCATTTTCTTCACCTAAAACATAAACATTGTTTTTACAGTAGAAAAAAGCTGGCTTATTAATGAAATAACCATAATTAAAATAACAACAATTCCAGCTATATTAGTTATTGCTGCTATTTCGCTTTTTCCACTGCTTGTTAAAACCTTATCTAAAATAACAAGTATTATTCCAGCTCCTCCAATTTTAAAAAGTATAGTTATATCAAGCATTTAAATCCTCCTAAATAATAAAGATTAATAACATGGCTCCAATACTTAAACCTAAACATCTATACATTTTAGTATTTACTTTTGATAATTCTAATGCCTCTTGTAAATTTATCTTTAAATTTTCTAAGGCTAAATTAAATACCTTTTCTTGACCATAACTATAAGTACTTCCAAGGGATTTAAAAAAGTCCTCTAAAATATGTTTATCTTCTTTATAAAAATAAAATTCCTCTTCCCTTTCTAAATAAGCTTTCTTAAAACTAGTATATAACCCTTCACTAGATAAATTTTTAACTCCTTTTAATACTACCTCTTTAAAGGGGGAGTTTATTTTTTCTCCTACATTTAAAAGAGCTTCTGGAAGGGGTGTTGTATTAAATATTATTTCATTTTGAAGAAAAATTATTCCTTTATTTACTTCTTTTAATTGTAAATATCTTTTTTTAAAACTTTCTCCATAAAAATATCCAATAAAATATGAAAATAAAAATAATATAATACCTAAAGTAACTTTAAAAATGAACCTTCACCTTCCTTTTCTATTTTATAAATACCCTTTATTTCTCCCTGTTTATTTTTATTAGAAAGTACAATAACTAAATCTAATATTTTATTATCTAAAATATCTTTAAATACCTTCCTATAAAATAAATCCTGAATATCAAAACCATGAAGGGTTGAAATTACAGAAACTCCAGAATTAAAAGCCATAACTAAAGAATTTATATCTTCCTTTGAGCCAATTTCATCACATATAATAACCTCTGGGGCAAGACTTCTTATTGCCATTATTATGCCCTTACTTTTAAGGCAATTATCTAACACATCACTTCTTATTCCAACATCCATTTGAGGAATACCTTTATAACATGCTGCAATTTCACTTCTTTCATCTATAATAGCTACTCTTTTTCCCCTATTTGAAAGATTTCTTGAAATATCCCTTAAAAGAGTTGTTTTCCCACACTTTGGAGGAGATATTATTAATGTGTTATTTACTTTATTATTTTCAAGTATAAACTTCATAACACCTTTAGATGCACCTATTATCTCTTTAGATATTCTTATATTAAGAGAAGAAATATTTCTTATAGTTTTTATTTTATTATTTTCCATTACACATTCCCCAGCAAGCCCTACTCTATGACCACCCTTAATGGTTATAAAACCTTCCCTTATTTCTTCTTCATAGGCATATAAAGAGAAATTTGAAATTCTTTGAATAATATATTTAAAATCCTCCTTGTTTGCAATATAGGAAGTTAAAATTTCTTTATTATTTAACATTAATATTAAAGGTTTTTTTATTCCTACCCTTATCTCCTCTATACCTTTCTCTTTAATATAAACATCTATAATATTTCTTATCTTCTCAGGAAATATATTAAAAAAATCTTCATTCAAAAAAATTCACTTCCTCTTTATTTCTTTACTTAATTACTATTTTTAAAACCTAATAATTATTACATTAACTTTAAAAAAATATGTTAAGGAAATAAAAAAGTATTAATTATTACTTTCTAACTAAAAGGAAGGAAATTCTTAAACTTGTCTCTTTTATTAAGCTTTATTATTAACTTAGCAAGTTATCCACAGTTTTCAAAATATATAATTTTCTATACAAAAAAAAAGCCATACTCTCTTTTTTTGAATACAGCTTTAACTTATGCTCTTGCTACTAGCAATTTTTTATTCAACAAAAATATATTCACAATCTTGTTTTGAAGTTCCCATAGCTTTACTTATAGAACCATCTTCAGAACACATATATACACATTCAATATTATTTTCTGAATTATTAACTCCAATAACTAAAACATTTCCATTTTCATCTATACTTAAACCTTTTTCCTTTTTTATAACTGAAGGAAAATCATAAATAAGCCTATGATATTCACCCTCTTTTGTTACTTCATATAAAGAAAGACTATCCCCTTTAAAGCTTCCTAAAACATAATAACGCCCATTAGTTTTTACCACATCATAAATTGTATCTAAATTATCTGAAAGGGTTATTTCTAAATTATTTGTAGTATCAAGAAGCTTTAAATCCTTTGAATTATCTAACTTTTCTTCTAAAAATACAACTCCATCATCAGTGCTTTTTAAAAATTGTATAATTCCTTCTGCAAGAGCATTTATTTCTTCATCTTTTTCTTCTTTTACATTATATTTAAATAATCCATTAGTTATATTATTATCACTATCTTTTCCAACTCCATAATAAATAAGTTCATCTTCACTAAGCCAATCTATACAAGTACCATTTATTGTAGCAGAATTTTTAAGCTTAACATCTTTTCCATCCTTTAAAGATATTAAATGAGGACTATAACTCATTATATCCTCTGCTCCTTCTATAGGTTTATTTTTAAAAAATAATAAATAATTACCTCCAGGAGATAACTTATATTTTTCTTCACTTCCATCTAAAGAATTTAATTCTATTTCTTTTCCCCAAAAGAAAGCTTTAAACTTCCCATCTTCTTTAAATATGTAGTTGTTGTTTATATAATCATAAAAAACTATTACTTTGTTTTCATCAACCTTTTCATATGTTCCTTCATTTAAATTAAGATTTTTATATGTATTATCTATATTTTCAACTATAGCACCTTTATTTAATTTTATTCCTTCTACATTTTCTTTTACATTTATTTCCTTATCACTACATGAAATAAGAGAAAATGAACATACTAAAAAAGGTACCATAACTAAATTCTTTATTCTATTAAATTTCATTTATTCTCCCTCATAATATACCAAATTCTTAAAGAATCCTTACTCTTATATAATCATACTCTTTAATTTTTTTAAATACAATAGCTGTAATAAAGATGTAATCTATTTAAATTAATGTTATACTAAAGATATTACATTGAAAGGATGATTATATTATGGCATTAGACGGAATTTTTTTAAATAATCTAATACAGGATTTAAATCCTATACTTATAGATTCAAAAATTGACAAAATTAATCAACCTGAAAAGGATGAAATAATTTTGACACTTAGAAAAAATAGAACAAATTATAAGCTTTTAATATCAGCTTCTTCTAAATTTCCAAGATTACACTTTACAGAAATACAAAAGGAAAATCCACTAAAGGCACCTATGTTTTTAATGGTTTTAAGAAAGTATTTATTAAATGGAAAAATTAAAGAAGTTACTCAAAAAGATGGAGATAGAATTGTAATTTTTACTATAGAAGCTAAGGATGAAATGGGATTTGACAGTGAATATTCATTAATTGTAGAAATAATGGGAAGGCACTCTAATATATCTTTAGTAAGAAATAGAGATAATATTATTATGGAATCTATAAAACATATAACTCCTAATATAAATAGCTATAGAGTTTTATATCCAGGAGCTAGTTATGTTTTCCCTCCAAGTTCAAAAAAGCTTAACCCATTAACTGTTTCTAAAGAAGAATTTATTAATTTTACAAAAGAAAATAATTTTTTCCTTGATAAAGATTTCTTTTTTAATACTTTTACAGGAGTCTCTAAGGTATTTTCAAAGGTATTATATGAAAATTCTTTAAAAAATAATATTAAAGAAAAAGAAATATTTAATTATTTTATTGATTCTATAAATGCCTCTGCATATTATGGAATTTATAAAAATGATGATGGTTTATATAAGGATTTTTATTCTCATAAACTAAGTGATAATAAAGAAAATATTATAGAATTTTCTTCTCCTTCAAAGATGCTTGATGATTTCTTTAAAGAAAAGGATAAACAAGATAGAATTTCAAATAGAACAGCTAACCTTCAAAAGCTTATTCATACAAATATTGAAAGATGTAATAAAAAAGCTAAAATACTAAATGAAAATATTAAAGAAGGAAAGAAAAAAGAAAGTTATAAAATAAAGGGAGATTTACTTACTTCTTATATTTATACTTTTAAAAAAGGTGATAAAAAAACAAAGGTTTTAAATTTTTATAATACTAATGAAGAGGAGTATATAGAAATTTCTTTAGATGAAAATAAAACTCCATCTGAAAATGTACAAATGTATTATAAAAAATATAATAAACTTAAAAAATCTGAAGAATGGGCCGTTGAACAGCTTGAAAAAAACAATGAAGAACTTGATTATTTAAATTCAGTTTTAACAAATATATTAAATGTAGACTCTTATGAAGAAATTGAAGATATAAAAAAGGAATTAGTTGAAACTGGCTATATACGCTTTAAAAAGGAAAAGGGAGCTAAAAGACAAAAAGAAGGAAAGCCTCTTCATTTTGTAACTTCTAAAGGATATGATATTTATGTTGGGAAAAATAATCTTCAAAATGATTATCTTTCACTAAAATTTGCAGGGAAGTTTGATTTATGGCTTCATACAAAAAATATTCCAGGCTCT